>DASRER010000005.1 GCA_035651995.1 Terriglobales bacterium
GTTCTCCCCGCTGATGCGCACCCGGAAGCGAACCGTCGCACCGCGCACGTCGTAATTGCCGAGCGTGCGCGGAATTTCCACCCAGCGCCGGAACCAGCGCGGGCCGGTGTTCCATTCCTCGCCGACTTTCATGGTCTGCCAGCCGGATTCGTCCAGGCTGGGATTTTCCGGATGGAGTGCGCTGTCGTCGTGCACCCGCCAGTCGGGCAACGGCACCACTGTGATTGCCTGCAGCCGATCCACTACTGCCGGGTAGCGCGGCGTAACTGGCTTGTCCTGCGCGGAAACCTGCGCGACGGCCGTTCCCGCCGCGATCATCAAGAGACCGAACAGCAGAGCTTGAGCAGTTTTGCGCATGTCGCCTTCCACTGGGATATCAACCGGCTCACGCTACCCAGGTGGGTCGCTTCACGATCCACGGGCCGCGCAGTTCCGGGCCGGTCAGTATAGCTGCGAATGGTTCATTCACAAACGCGCGAGATCCGCGGAGAGAGAAACATTGCGGGGGTGTTTTAGAATGCTGCGCGAATGCGCGTGGCTGCCATCTGCGGAGTGCTGGTGCTGGCCGGCGTGCTGTACGTGCATTTGTCCGATCGCATGGACACGCAGCAGCTCCACACGCCGCCAGGCTTCCGCGTTGAGGTGTTCGCCGAAACCGGCTCGCCGCGCCTGCTGGCGTTCAGCCCCGGAGGTACGCTGCTGGTCACTTCTTCCTCCGAGGGCACCGTGACGGCGTTGCCCGACCCGAAAAAGTCCGGCCGCGTGGAGCGCTCGGTCACCGTCCTCAAAGACCTAGACGGGCCGCACGGCATCGCTTTTCACAACGGACGCCTCTACATCGCCGAGATCAAGGCGGTGCGCCGCTACGATTGGGACGAATCGGCTCTGAAGGCAACCCATGCCGCCAAAATCGCTGACCTGCCGGAGAGCCTGGGCGGACACATGACCCGCACCATCGTGTTCGCCAACGGCAAGATGTACGTATCAGTCGGCTCGAGCTGCAACGTCTGCCAGGAAGACGATCCGCGTCGCGCCGCAGTGCTGGAGTTCAACGAGGACGGTTCCGGTATGCGCATCTTCGCCCGCGGCACGCGCAACTCGGTCGGGCTTGCCTTCAGCCAGCGCACCGGCACGGTTTGGGGAAGCGACAACGGACGCGACTGGCTGGGCGACGACCTGCCTCCCGAGGAAGTCAATGACTTCGGTAAAGACGGCGGCGACTTCGGCTGGCCCGCCTGCTACGGCGATCGCATCCCAGACCTGGCAAACGGCGGCAGCGAGGCGCGCTGCCGCGGCACCATCCCTCCCAAGGTCAAGATTCAGGCGCACTCCGCCCGCTGGGGATCGCGTTTTATGACGGCCAGATGTTCCCGGCCGATTACCGCGGCGACCTTTTCGTCGCGCTGCACGGTTCCTGGAACCGCAGTGTGCCCACCGGCTACAAAGTGGTGAGGGTGAAGATGAACGATCGCGGCGAACCGGAGCGGGTGGAAGATTTCATCACCGGATGGCTGCGTCCGGGAGAGACTCGCCGCGGCCGCTGGCGCGGGCGTCCAGTGGGAATCGCAGTTGGTCCGGATGGCTCCATGTACGTGAGCGACGACGGCAGTGGCCTCATCTATCGCGTGACCTACAGCAAATAGATCGCAACGCCACGCATCTGTGCGTGCAGACCTGGTGAGGCCCTCGCCTGTGAAACAGAAGCCTTTCAGGCTCGCGTCACCATGCGCCAGCAACGCGCCTTAGTCCTGGCGCCGCTGTCGCACGCACTCGAAACTGAAAAATTCTCAGTGCGCCGCGCTCGCCGGCTGCGTTGCGGCCTGTGATTGTCCGGTAGCCTCCACCAGCTTGCGGACCGCCGGCACAATCATGATCAACATGTCGGCACGCGGTTTCCGCGCCTGTTCCAGGAACGCAATCTGCGCCTGCCGCCAGGAATCGGGCGCCGGTACGCCCGACTGCAAGTACTCGATCGCCTGCAAGCCGGCAACCGCCACTGCCGTTAGGTCCTGCGAGAGCGGCGGTACGTCCTGCATCAGCCACGCCTGCTGCAGGATGGGCAGGACGCGCGCGTTATTGTCGCGCCAGCGTTCCAATGTCGCCCGCACTGCGTTGCGCTCCTCTTCAGAATGTGAAGCCAGCAGTCGGTCCACCCGGCCCGCGAACTGTCGCGCGGCACGGCTTTCCGGACGCACCGCGTCGCTCAGCCGGTTCAAGGGCGTGAGCTGATCGTTCCTGTACTTGCGCCTGTATTGCTTCACCGGCTCCAGCACGTCGGCCAGCGTGCGCAGCGGCTCCACCGGGCCATCGCCCGCCAGGCGCTCCAGCATG
>DASRER010000006.1 GCA_035651995.1 Terriglobales bacterium
CCGACGAACCCGACCGATGGTGTGCTTTGTGAACGTCAAAAGCGTGGACCGAATCATCTACTCCATTTTCCAGAGATTTACCCTGGAATGGAAAACCCGCACCCTCAAGCTATTTACACAAGCCGCGTGACATCACCCAGCCTGGCCGCCAAGTTGACACGATCAAACTCGAAGCGTAGATTCCATGTCCCGGCCGAGTTTGGGCCGCGATCTTTTCCAATTCACTGATGCGTGCGTTCTGCGCCATCGCGGCGCAGGACTGGGAAGCGGGTGCAAATCCCGCGCTGCCGCGCAACTGTAAGGCGGCCCGGCGCAAGCCGGGCAGGCGGAGGGCCACTGCGACAACCGTCGCGGGAAGGCCGCCGCAAGCTTCATTCGCCAAGCCAGGAGACCGGCTCGCATCGCAAGTCGCAACCCCTTTCGCGTGCAAAGGAGGAAAGCCGTGCGGTGTCGCTTTCTCGTTTTTTCTTTTCTCTTCAGTTTGATCTGGTCCGCTACCGTGGCGCAGGCGCGCGCTTCCACGGCGCTACGCATCAGCGTGGTTGATCCGCAGGACGCCGTCGTTGTCGGAGCGCGCGTGACCCTGATGCAGGGCGCGCGTGTTGTGGAAGTGCAGACAACGTCGGCCGAAGGCGTGGCTGTGTTTGCCGCTTCCGGAGACGGCGTGCAGGTCTTCGCGCCGGGATTCGCTCCGGCTTCGGCGGCACTGGCGCAGTCCGGTGAGGCATCAACGCGAGTGAAGCTCGCGGTCGCCGCGGCGCCGCAAACCGTGGTCGCGAGCGCCGTGCTCACTCCGGTGGCGCAGGAAGAGACCGGAACGGCAGTGGCCGCGCTCGGCCGCGGCGACCTGCTGGCCATGCAGCCGCTCGGGTTGAACGAAGCACTGCGCTTTCTGCCCGGCGCCGTGGTGAGCACGGCGGGGCAGCGCGGCGGACAGGCCAGCCTGTTCGCGCGCGGCGGCGAATCGCGCTACAACAAGGTGATCGTTGACGGCGTGCCCATCAACAACGACGACGGCTTTTTCGACTTCGGCGTCATTCCCCCGCAGGAGCTGGAACGGGTGGAGCTGCTGCGCGGCCCGCAGAGTACGCTCTACGGCTCCGACGCGATGAGCAGCGTGGTGCAGCTCTGGTCGGCGACGGGCCGGACGCGCACCCCCGAGCTGCGCTTCGGCGCCGATGGCGGGAACTTTGCCACGGCGCACGGATACGCCAGCCTCGCGGGTGCGCGCGGGCGCTTTGACTACGACCTGTTCGGCGACCAGGTGAACACCGACGGCGACGGCGTCAACGCCGCCTATTCGAATTCGTCCGAGGGCGCGAACGTGGGCGTGGCGATCTCGCCGCGGATGCTGTGGCGCACGCGGGTGCGGCACCTGAACAGCCGCGCCGGCGCGCAGAATGCGTGGAAGTTCAACGGCGTGCCGCTGCTTCCACCCGACAGCGACCAGGTGGCGCGCCAGAACAGCCTGATTGCGAGCACTGAGCTCGCCATCAACGGACCGGGACCGTGGCAGCACCGGCTGACCGGCTACGAGTACAGCCATCGGCTGGCGAACGTGGACCTGGTCCCGGACCGCGGCTGCGATTTTGCCCAGTTCATCTTCCGCGACTGCCCGTTCGATTCCCGCATCAACCTGAACCGCGCGGGAGTGGATTACCAGGGTGAGTACACACCGCGCGGCTGGTCGCGCACCACCTTCGGTTACGGATTCGAGGACGAACACGGCGACACTCGCAGCCTGCTCTCGGGCGCGGTGGCGAGCGGGCTGCGCCGCAATCATGCGCTGTACGTGGAGCATCTCTTCCTGCTGCCGCGCGGCTCGCTCACGGCCGGCGCCCGTTACGTGCACAACGAGAGCTTCGGCAGCAAGGGCGTTCCGCGCGTTGCGGGAACGTATCTGGCGCGGCGCGGCAAGGAGAGAATCGGCGGCACGCGACTGCGTGGCGCGTTTGCCACCGGCATCAAGGCGCCAAGTTTCCTGGAGTCGTTCGGCGAGCCGGCATTCAGCATCATTCCGAATCCCAATCTCAAGCCAGAAGAGAACCGTTCGCTTGAAGCGGGCGTGGAGCAGTCGCTTGCGGCCGGGCGCGTGGCCGTAACGGCGCTATACTTCAACGACCTGTTCCACAACCGCATTGACTTCCAGTCGCTGGGTCCGCCGGCGTTCCAGGCGCGGTTCATCAACATCAACAAGGTCCTATCTCACGGGGCGGAGTTCGAGGCGCACGCGCGGCTGCGCCCGTCGCTCTCACTGAACGCCGCCTACGACTACACCGCCACGCAGACGCTGGAGGCGCCGCTGGCGCCTTCGACGATCGGCAAGCCGTTGCTGCGGCGGCCGAAACACCTGGGATCGCTGCTGCTGGTGTACTCGGGGCGGCGCTGGGGCGGGAACCTGGGCGGAAGTTTTGTCGGCCGGCGTCCGGACAATGATTTTCAGGGCTTCGGCATCGACCACGCCGCCGGCTACGCGCGCGCGGACTTTGGCGGATGGTTCGCTGTGAGTCGCTACGCCACGGCCTACTTCAACGTGGAGAACGCGCTGAATCGCAACTACAACGAAGTGCTCGGATTTCCGGCGATCGGCGCCAGCTTCCGCGCCGGCATGCGGTTCCGGGTCGGCGGAGAGTAGGGCTGAGTGGCTTCATCACGGCTGGCAATCAGAAAAGAGCAATCCCCCAGGGGCTGAAGCGCGCATTGCTGGCGGCTTGAAACGGCGCGGCCGGAAGCCGCGCCCCTTCCAAGCGTTTTGTGAACCGACTCAAAGGAGGCAGGCGATGGCTGCGACCACGGACGCGAACGGGAAGACAGGCCAGCCGCTGGGGATCGGGCTGGTGGTGATGAGCGTGGCGGCGCGGCTGCTGCCGCATCCGCCGAACTTCACGCCTGTCGGCGGCAGCGCACTGCTGGCGGGCGCGCGGCTGCGCGGATGGCGAGCTTGGCTGGCGCCCCTGGCGGCCATGGCCATCAGCGATCCGATCATCAACTGGGGTTACGGGCTGCGGCCGTATGGACGCGGCACGGTGTTCATCTACGCCAGCTTTCTGCTGAACGTGGTGATCGGGAGGCTGTGGCTGCGCGCGAGCGAGAACGCCTGGCGGATCGGCGCGGCGGCGCTGGCAGGCAGCGCGCAGTTTTTCCTGATCAGCAACTTTCCGGTGTGGCTGTTCGGGACGCGCTATCCGCATACCTGGGCGGGACTGATCGGGTGCTACGTGGCGGCGATTCCGTTCTTCGGCGGGACGGTGCTCGGCGATCTGTTCTGGAGCGGAGCGCTGTTCGGCTTACATGCGTGGCTCAGCCGTCGCGCATTTCCCGCCGAGCGCGTGGGGGCGGCCGCGTGAACCACAGGTTGGGCGCGTGAAGCGCGTTTTGCTTTCCTGGAGCAGCGGCAAGGACAGCGCCTGGGCGCTGCACGCGCTGCGGCAACGCGCTGACGTCGAAGTCGTCGGGCTGCTCACCACCATTAATGCCGAAGCCGACCGCGTGGCCATGCATGCGGTGCGGCGCGAGCTGGTAGAAGCGCAGGCGCGCGCCGCGGGACTGCCGCTGACCACGCTCCCGCTGCCGTGGCCTTGTCCCAACGCCGAATACGAGCGGCGGATGCGGCGGGCGTGCGAGGAGGCGCGCGAGCGCGGCGCGGAAGCGGTCGCGTTCGGCGACCTGTTTTTGCAGGACGTGCGCGCTTACCGCGAGCGCCAGCTCGCAGGCACGGGCCTGGGGTCGCTGTTTCCGCTGTGGGGATTGCCGACCGCCGAGCTTGCGCGCGAGATGATCACTAGCGGGCTGCGTGCGCGCCTTACGTGCGTGGACACGCGCGTCCTGCCGGCTGAGTTCGCCGGCCGCGAGTTCGACGAGGCGTTGCTGCGCGACCTTCCCTCCAGGACCGATCCCTGCGGCGAAAAGGGCGAGTTCCACAGCTTCTGTCACGCCGGGCCGATGTTCCCGGAGGCCATTCCGGTGGAAGGGGGCGAGGTGATCGTGCGCGATGGTTTCGCGTTCGCGGACTTGAAGATCGCGGGCCGCCTGGAAAAGCCTTAGCAAGCTGCGTCTCTACGTTGGTTGGGCGGAGTTTCAGTTCCCCGACGCAGCTGAGGCGGCTGCGCGCAGCCCGCTCACTTCGGCTTCGGTGCCGGGGACGGGACGGGCCTCGTAGTCGCGGTAGGTGATGTCCACCACTGCCTTGCCCACCAGGCGGGTGCTCGCCGAGGAATGCGTGCGTACCGGCAGGACGAAGCCGGCCACGTCAGCGTAGTCCTGCACGAACTCGATCTTCTTCACGAACCAGGAGGGCGACTTCACCAGCGTGCCTTCGGCGCGGCGCAGCGCGCCGGTTGCCGCGTCGAGGTAGACGCGCCCTTTGAACAGGCCGGGCACTTTGTGCCGCGGCTTGAGCTGAAAGACGTGCACCGCCACGCCGTCGATTTTTTCCACGCCCTTGTAGCTGAATTTGTAGTTCTGGTTGCTGATGGCCGTCGAGGCGGGATCGTTCTTTTCGACGTGGTCAACCTCGGATTGCAGCAGGCGGTTGATCACGTTGGTCTTAACGAATCCGTCGCCGGTGAACTGAATGGGAGTGAACTTGAGCTCGCGCGGCGCAGTGTAGTTGCGGCGCAGCTGGAACGTGCCCTGCTGGCGGGTGTCGGGCAGTTGCGCGGCGATTTCAGTGACGGATGCGAGCGAGGCGAGGTCGGCGGACTGGACCTGGGCGCGCCTGTGGAAGGTGGCCAGGGCCAGTTCAGGCGACATGCGCGGCAGCGCGGCCGAGCTTGGCATCACCGCCGGCAGCGCCTGCTGCGGCGCGGCTTCGATGAGCTGCGGCATGGCCGGGCCGCCGGCGGAGGCTTCAGCGACGGTTGCGGCGGCAAAATTGAACGATTGCCCGCATACCGGCGCGGCCGCCCCGAGCGCGCTGCACGCCGTCAAAATGATGGCCAAATGCCTCATGAATGCCTGATCGGCAATCCTTCTCTTATATGCGACCCGCCAGACCCTGAAAAGTGACGGAGGTAATGCCTCCGTTGCCGTTCGACCGCAGGCGGCAGTAGGATGGCCTTCCCGTCATGGCCGGCAACGTCAGCGAAAAAGATCGCGCGAATCCCGCTTTCACTGCTTCGAACCAAGATGCAGGCGAGTCCGCGCCCGATTCTTTATCCGAAACCGACGTCTTCGCCGTGTTCGGCGCCGAACCCGAGGTGCAGGCCTACGCGATGGCCAAGTACTCGCGGTCGGCGCTTTCGATGAAGGAGTCCCTGAAAGAAATAAACGACCAGAAGGCGGAAAAGTTCCTCAATACCTTCTACTTTCAGTACGGGCACCGCTCCATTGCCGACCTGGCGCACGTGGCGCTGGCCATCGAGCGGCTGACGATCCTGGCGGCCATCATCCTGGTGGACGAGCAGCGCTGGGACGGCCAGGAGCGCTCCACCCGCTATCAGGACTTCAGGAAGTCCGGCTATTACACGCCCGATTTCGGCGGGGATGCGGCGGCGGCGCGGCTCTATCGCGAGACGGCCGACTTTCTCTTCGCCGAGTACGAGTGGCTCGGCGGGGCGATGTTCGACTACCTGGCCGCGCGCACGCCCAAGCCCGCCGAGATGAAACAGGAGGCGTACGAGCGCACGCTGCGCGCCCGCGCCTTCGACTTTGCCCGCTACCTGCTGCCCATGGCGACCAACACGTCGCTGGGGCAGATCGTGAACGCGCGCACGCTGGAGACGCAGGTGGCGCGGCTGCTGTCGAGTCCGTACGGCGAAGTGAGGCGCCTGGGCGAGAAGCTGAAATCAGCCGCGCGCGAGGCCGCATGGAATGTTAACCGCGACCGCCTGGCTGCTCTCGTCGAAGAAATTCGCGCTCTCGATCCGGCGCTCGGCGCGCGCGCCGGGCAGGAGCTGCTCAAAGACGTCCGCGTGGCGCCCACGCTGGTCAAGTACGCCGAGACGAATCGGTATCGCCAGGAAACCGAGCGCGAGATGACGCAGCTGGCGCGCGAGCTGCTCGCCGGACAAAAGATCGAGAGCGCGCCGCCGGTTGACCTGCTGGAAGACGAGCCGGTGGAGATCGAGCTGGCGGCGACGCTGCTGTACGAGTTCTGCGCGCACCCTTACCGCCAGGTGCGCCGCGTCGTCGAGGGCCTGCCCGGCGCTGGCCGCAAAGAAATCGTCGCGATGGGCACGCGCCATCGCAGTCGCCACGACGAGCTGCTGCGCGCGTTCTCGGCAGGGCAGAGGTTCCGCTTCGACATCCTCATGGACCTGGGCGGCTTTCGCGACATGCATCGTCACCGCCGCTGCGTGCAGATTTCGCAGCCCTTCACCGCCGCACATGGACACGACACGCCCGCCGAGATTCCGGACGCGGGCCACGGCACGCGCTACGCCGCCGCGATGCGGCGCGCGGCAGGCGCCGTGCAGTCACTCGCCCAAAGAGAGGACCACGCGGGGGACTACCTCTTGCCGCTCGGCGTCCGCCATCGCACGCTGTTCAAGATGGACCTGGCCGAAGCCGTGTACATCTCAGAGCTCCGCACCGGCCCCGCGGGACACTTCTCGTATCGCAACGTGGCGTACGGGATGTACGAGGCGGTGGCGAAGCGGCATCCGGAGCTGGCGGGGTTGTTCCGGGTGACGGATGTGAACGAGCCGGTGGATTTGCTGAAGCGATGAGCCGAAGGGTTTCAACGCGGAGGACGCGGGGGACGCGGAGGCCTATGTTCTGGCGCCGTAGTCTCGTCTCAGGCTCATGATTTCGGTGACATTAGGGATCCTTCGACCTCGCCCGCCTGCGGCGGGCTTCGCTCAGGATGACAGAATGAAACGTGGACGCTCGCTGCTCTTCCTTGGCGGCGCGATGCGGAGGGACGCGGAGGCCTATGTTCTGGCGCCGCAATCTCGTCTCAGGCTCATGATTTCGGCGACATTAGGGATCCTTCGACTTCGCCCGCCTGCGGCGGGCTTCGCTCAGGATGACAGAATGAGGTGACATTAGGGATCCTTCGACTTCGCCCGCCTGCGGCGGGCTTCGCTCAGGATGACAGAATGAGGTGACATTGGGGATCCTTCGACTTCGCCCGCCTGCGGCGGGCTTCGCTCAGGATGACAGAATGAAACGTGGACGCTCACTGCTCTTCCTTGGCGGCGCGATGGCGCTTGCCACCGCAACTTACGCACAGGTGCCCTCGCCGGCGCTCGTCGTCCTCAACAAAGGAGCGAACGAGCTGGCGATTGTTGATCCTGTGAACCTGAAGGTGGTCGGACGTGTGCCCACCGGCGAAGGGCCGCATGAAGTGGCCGTCTCGGCCGACGGCAAGACCGCCTTCGTCGCCAACTACGGAACGGGACCGGCGCCGGGAAGCACGCTGAGCGTGATTGATCTCGCGACGCGCAGGGAGCTGAAGCGGGTGAACCTGGGCGGGCTGCGGCGACCGCACGGCATCGTGGAAAATGGCGGCAGGATTTACTTCACCTGCGAGGGCAACAAGCTGATCGCGCGCTACGATCCCGCATCGGGCACGCTCGACTGGATGATGGGCACCGGGCAGGAGTGACGCACATGCTCGTGCTCTCCGCCGACGGCAAGCGCATCTTCACGTCGAACATCGCCAGCGGCACGGTGACCGCGCTGGAGCAGGGCCCGGGCGGCGGCTGGCGCGCCACGCACATCGCCGTGGGCGCCGGGCCGGAGGGCATCGACATGTCGCCCGACGGGAAGGAAGTGTGGTCGGCGCACTCGCAGGATGGCGGCGTGTCTGTTATCAGCGTCGAGACGAAGAAAGTCACCGACACGATCGCGCGCATGACCAAGCACTCCAACCGCATCAAGTTCACGCCTGATGGCAAGCGGGTGCTCGTCTCTGACCCCGAGGCAGGCGAGGTGGTGGTGATCGACGCCGCCACGCACAAGGAGATCCAGCGGATTCACACCGGCGGCCAGCCGCTGGGGATCCAGATGGAGCAACTCGGCAATCGCGCCTGGGTGGCGCTGGCCGGTGAAGGCGCGGTGGCCGCGATTGATTTAGACAAGCTCGCCGTCACCGACAAGCTGCCCACGGGCCCGGGGGTGGATGGGATGGCGTGGGTGAAGTAAGCACTCAGCACCTGGCACTCAGCATTCAGCCTCTGCGCATCCCGGCAAAACGCTTCCTGCAGTTTTGCCGGACTGTTCAGGGGCTGAATGCTGGTTGCTGAGTGCTGAATGCTACTTCGTGATTTTGCCGCAGGCGATGCGGTCGCCGGCGTTGCCGGCCGGATCGGTCTTCATGTCGTCGGCCTTGGCGTGGACGACCAGCGCGGTGCCGCCGTTGGTGAAGAGGGAATTCGGGCCTTCGCCCAGGGTCACGCGATCGTCATGAATGGTTTCCGTCGCCTTGCCCTTGGCTGACGCGGTGAAGTTGCTCATGTCGCCGGCGTGCGGGCCTTCGGGGTTCTGCAGGCCGTGCTTCCTGCCTTCCGGGTTGAAGTGCGGGCCGGCGGACTTGAAGTCGGGCCCGTCGCACTGAGCGTTCTGATGGAAATGAAGCGCGTGCTCGCCCGGCGGCAGACCGTGCAGGTTCAGCTTCACGTCCACGCCCTTGCCGGTTTCCTTCAGCGTGGCGGCGCCTACACTCGTACCCTTGGCGTCGTTCAGCGCCACGGTGACGGACGCGGGTTTCTTCGTCTTTGCCTTGTCTTTGGTCGTGTCTTTGCCCTTGGTCTGGGCGGCAACCGTGGCGAAGAGCGCGAGGAGCAGCGTAAACAGCAGTGCGCGTTTCATGGCGTGACCTCGGATGTCGGGCCTCAGGCCCGGTGTGCAACCCTGCATGATAAAGCACCGCGCCTGGTTGCGCTTGTTGGCGCATCCGTTCCGGGCCGCGGCGGTGTAAAAGACCGAGGTTTTGGGAGCGGCGGCGCATTCCTCCGCCGCTCGGCGCATAATGCTGGTGGAACGAGGAGGTGGGCGGTGGTCCGAGAGCGGATCCTGAAAGCGGTGCTGGTGGTGATTGGGCTGCTGTTCGCGGCGGCGGTCTATCCCATGACGATGTTTTTCGCCAAACAACCTGGGCTGGCCATGATGCTCAGCGTTTACGCGACGCTTGGGGTGTTTCTGCTGATCGCGTCGCGAAGGCCTTCGGCGCATCGCAGCCTGATCGCCTTCACCGCGTGGTCGAGCTTGGCGCACGGCGGGCTGATGGGCGCGCAGGCGTACCGCGGAGTGATCGAACGGACGGAACTGACGGGCGTGGCCGGGTTTCTCGTAATCGGGCTGGCGCTGGTGGCGCTTGCGCCCGCACCAGAGGCGGCAACAGCGCCGGCGCGCTGATTCGCTTTTTGTTCGCCCACAGGCGGAATGCAGTGTATAATGCCGCGAAGCGGGACGGCAGCTGGGGGGTTAGCGGCGCAAAGCCGCGTCCAGAGCGGGTTTGAAGCGACTTCAAGGAGAGAGAGCAAGATGGCAGACGAGCGTAGCAAGGCGATTGACCTGGCGCTTTCCCAGATCGAGAAGCAGTTCGGCAAGGGCTCGATCATGCGCCTGGGGTCGAAGGAAGCCGTGGTGCCCATCTCGGTGATCTCGACCGGCGCTATTTCCTTCGACGCGGCGCTGGGCGTGGGCGGCTTCCCGCGCGGCCGCGTGGTGGAGATCTTCGGCCCGGAATCGAGCGGCAAGACCACCATCGCGCTCCAGGTCGTGGCCGAAGCGCAGAAAGCCGGCGGCATGGCCGCCTTTGTGGACGCCGAACACGCCCTTGATCCGATCTACGCGCGCAAGCTGGGGGTTGACGTGGACAACCTGCTGGTTTCGCAGCCCGACTACGGCGAACAGGCACTGGAAATCACCGAAGCGCTGGTCCGCTCGGGCGCGATTGACGTGCTGGTGGTGGACTCGGTTGCGGCGCTGGTCCCGAAGGCGGAACTGGACGGCGAAATGGGCGACAGCCACGTCGGCCTGCAGGCGCGGCTGATGTCGCAGGCGCTGCGCAAGCTCACCGGCACGGTCTCCAAGTCACGCACCTGCCTGGTGTTCATCAACCAGATCCGCGAAAAGATCGGCGTCATGTTCGGCAATCCCGAGACCACCACCGGCGGCCGCGCGCTGAAGTTCTACAGCTCGGTGCGCATTGATATCCGGCGCATCGCCGCCATCAAGGAAGGCGACGTGGTGGTCGGCTCGCGGACGAAGGTGAAAGTGGTGAAGAACAAGGTCGCGGCGCCGTTCCGCGAGGCCGAGTTCGACATCATGTACGGCGAGGGCATCTCGCGCGAAGGCGACCTGATTGATATCGCCGTGAACCACAACATTGTGGAGAAATCGGGCGCGTGGTTCAGCTACAAGGGCGAGCGCATCGGTCAGGGACGCGAGAACGCGCGCCAGTTCCTCAAAGACAACCGCGACATCTACGCGAAGGTCGAGGCCGAGGTGCGCAAGGCGCTCGGCATTGGCGTGCACGCCGTCCCGTCGCCCGCGCCAGCGACGCCGGAGCAGAAGTCGGCGGCCGCGGCGCACGCGGGGGCCAAGCCGGCGGCGCCGGCACGGCGGTAGCGGCGCGTGACCGAATGCCGACAATCCTGCGCCACAAAGGCTACAGGTTTTTCTTCTTCAGCAATGAAGGCGCTGAGCCTCCGCACGTGCACGTGGGGCGCGGTGACGAGGTCGCGAAGTTGTGCTCAACCCTAGTGGCGCTAGCGTGGAAGCGAGGGTTTCGCGCTCCCTCGGCGAGATTTCCGCGGCTTTTGGGCGCTACTTTTCAGCAGCGGAGTCATTGGCGCATCATCGGTCATGGGATCGGCGTTCACGGGCCACTGCCGGATGAAGACATCTCTGTGGCCGGCTTGCTTGCGCCTCACAAGCGCAAACCGCATCGCCGAGCGGGCACTCGCCCGCGCGGACAATGTCCCGCAGTAGTTGAACCCTTTCTCGTCGCCAGACGTCCAACGGAATCGTGAAGCGTGTTCGCAAGGCCGAGCTACTCACGGTACTGGTTTGCCTGCTGGTCCCGGCTCTCCGTGCCCAATACCGCGAGCGGCAGACGGCCGCCGAGCGCGACAAGTGGCAGCATCCCGAGCAGGTGATGGACGCGCTCGGGCTGCGCGCCGGCTCGCGCGCCGCCGACGTTGGCGCCGGGCCGGGATACTTCACGCTGCATCTGGCCGAGCGCGTTGGCCCGGGCGGCAAGGTTTACGCGGTTGATATTGATCGCGAGTCCACGCGCAAGCTGCGGGAGCGGGTGGGAGATCTCGGCCTGAGGCAAGTGCAGGTGGTGGACGGGGCGGAAGACGACCCGCGTCTGCCGCCCGGCGAACTCGATGCCATCCTGGTGGTCAACGCGTACCACGAATTCCGCAAGCACGACGCGATGCTCCGGGCCTTCATGCGCGCGCTCAAACCGGGTGGGCGGCTGGGCATCATCGAGAAGGCCGACACGCCCGGGCGGGAGCGCTCCAGCTACGAAAGCGCGCACCGGCTGCCGGAAAACTTCGTCCGCGACGACCTGGCGCGCAACAGCTTCAAGACGGTTCGCGAGCAGCCCGGCTTCGATCCCACCGACCCGGAGCACGCCGGCGAGCACTGGTACTTTCTGGTTGCCGAGAAGGCGGCGGGGCAGCCGGCGCCTGCGGTGTCCGACGTCGAGCATGCTGGATTCGACGGCGCTCTAGGACACGCACATCTGCCAAAGGAAGGCCGATGCGGGGCACCCTCGGCGGACTTTGCAAAAAAGGGGAGCAGCCTGGTGCTGCTCCCTTTTAGTTTTCACACGTCAGGCGCACTGCAGGTGCGGTCATTTGGGCGGCATTTTCTCCATCTCGTGGTCCTTCTCCATATCCATGCTGGTGCTCACGCCGAGCTTCTGGGCGATCTGCTGGGCCTTGCCGAGGTGCTCCTGCTGCTTGTGGAGCATGTTCTCGGCGTACTGCCTGGCATCGGGATCGGTAAGCGACTTAGAGGCCTTCTCGGTCATCGCGATCGCCTGGCGATGATCGCGAATCTCGTGGCGAATGTAAGCCTTGTCGAACTCACTGCCGGACAGGCGGCTGAGTTCCTTTTCTTCCCGACTTTCCTTGGCGGGAGGCTGATCGCTTTGCGGAAGCTGGAGCTTGTCTTTTTGCGCGACCTGTTTCAGCTGGCCTTCCGCCTGGTTGTGGTCGTTTTCGATCTGTCTGGCGAAATCTTTCACGTCCTGGCTGCTGGCCTTCTGCTGCGCCAGCCTGGCCATGCTGATCTCCGACGCATTGGCCCGCGACGTGTGGTCGAGGTAGCTTTGCGCCGTCATGGCGCCGTGCTCATGTTTTTCCTGCGTGGCCGGCGCCTGGTCTGACTGCGGGTTCTGGTTGCGGTCGCGCTCACGCGCCTCATCAGACCTGCCGCTTTGCGGCTTGTCCTGCGATGGAACACTCGTCTGCGCCCAGAGCGGCAGGGCCATCACCAGGCAGCCCAGCAACCCGGCGCGCAGACAGCGAAATAGTGCGGAATTGCGATTCATATGCGGACTCCTCCGGAAGAGTTTGCTACCGTGTGGGATGTCGGTTGGCGAGCAAGCGTGCACTGCTGCTCAATCGAAAAGCGGAGCTGCACAAGACGGCGGTGGAACAGAATTTCCAATAGTGAGTATTAGGGATATTGATTTCAGGCGGGCGCTGGGTCCGAGTAGGCTCGTCATTGCCTCGCGGCGCGCATGAAGCATAAAATCGCGGCAGTCCCAGCCACGCTGCCCGAGGCAAATTGCGCAAGATTGTCGCTATTTATCCCGGATCGTTCGATCCGCCGACGAACGGCCACCTCGACCTGATCGAGCGCGGCAGCCAGATTTTCGACGAGCTGGTGGTGGCCATCCTGCGCAATCCGGAGAAGGAAGCGCTGTTCACGCTCGGCGAACGGCGCCGCATGCTGGAAGCGCTCACGCGGCCGTGGCCGAACGTGCGCGTGGACACCTTCACCGGGCTGCTGGTGGACTACGCCGTGGGACAGAAGGCGCAGGTGGTGCTGCGCGGCATTCGCGCCATCAGCGATTACGAGTACGAGTTGCAGATGGCGCTGATGAACCGCAAGCTCCAACCGCAACTGGAAACCGTCTTCATGATGCCGGCCGAGGCGTACTCGTATCTGAGCTCGCGGCTGGTGAAGGAAGTGGCGCACCTGGGCGGCGACGTGCGCGAGCTGGTGCCGCCGCTGGTCGCCGGGCAGTTGAAGCAGCGCATGCGCCGTGTGCAGGCGGCAAGTTTTCGTCCGTCGGCGCCGGGAAGCGGTGAAGCGATGAACAGTGCCCGCCGGGGACGCGCCGACGGCCGCGGACGTCCCGGGCAGCGCGGCTGGCGGGCCGATCGCCGCGCCGAGGCCCGGCAGGCGCTGGGGACGAAGAAGAAGTAAGGCGCTCCTGGCCTCTGACTCCTGGCCCTTGGCTCAAGCAAGACCAAAGGCAAAAGCCGGATCAAAGGCAAAAGCGAAACACAAAGGACACGAAGGAACACGAAGGGCACGAAGGCGCACGAAAGTTCAAGCTAACAGCTGAGAGCGCATTTTTTTGGGGGAGGACATGAGCAGCACGACCGTCGCAGCCAATCCGTTGAGCGAGCGCATCAACCGCATCGAGCCGTCACCCACGCTGGCCGCCACCATCGCGGCTGAGAAGCTGCGCGCGCAGGGCATTGACCTGGTGGACCTCGGCGCCGGTGAGCCGCACTTCTCCACGCCCGAGCACGTCAAGGAAGCGGCCATCGCGGCCATCCGCGCCAACTTCACCAAGTACACGCCGGTCGGAGGGACGGGGGAATTGCGCGACGCCATCATTCGCCGCCACGCGGCGGACTTCGGTTCGGCGTACAAGCGCGAGGAGTGCGTTGCCTCCGTGGGCGGCAAGCAGGCGCTGTTCAACGCCATCCAGGTGCTGGTGGACGAGGGTGATGAGGTCATTCTGCCGGCGCCGTACTGGGTGTCGTTCAAGGACATTGTGCGCTACGCCGGGGGCAACTGCGTGCTGGTCCAAACCGACGAGCGCGAGAACTTCAAGCTCACGGCCGATATGATCACGCGCGCCATCACGCCGCGGACGCGCGCCATCATTCTGAACTCGCCGGCCAACCCTTCGGGCGCGGTGATGAACCCGGCCGACATGACCGAGATCGCGCACGTGGCCCAGGAGCGCGGCATCTGGCTGCTCGCCGACGAGTGCTACGTCTACCTGAATTACACGGGGCAGAACTTTTCGCTCGGGTCGGTGACCGCGGCCAAAGAGCACATGGTCATTCTTGGATCGCTCTCGAAGACGTACGCGATGACCGGCTGGCGCCTGGGCTACGCGCTCGGGCCCGCGGCGGTGATCTCGGCCATGGCCAAGCTCCAGGGACAGAGCACGTCGAACCCAACCTCGATCGTGCAGAAAGCGGCGGTCGCCGCGCTCACCGGATCGCAGCAGTGCGTGGAGGAGATGAAGGCCGGCTACATCCAGCTGCGCGACCGCGTGGTCGCCGGCTTGCGCGCCATTCCGGGCATCACCTGCTCCAAGCCCGAGGGCGCCTTCTACGCGTACCCGAACGTCTCCGCATTCTTCGACGGCAAGTCGCTGCGCTCGGCCAATGACGTGGCCGATCGCCTGATGAACGAAGTCCACGTGCTCACGGTCGCCGGCGAGGGCTTCGGCACGAAGGAACACATCCGTCTTTCCTACGCCACGTCGATGAAGGAAATCGACAAGGCGCTGGAGCGGATGGCGAAGTTCTTCAGCGGCATCCGCCGCTGAGTTGAACATCGGGCCATTGCGTCATCGGGACATTGGGTCCAGTGACGCCATGGCCCGGTGACCCGATATTCGATGGCAGACCACCTGTTGCGCCAGCCTGCATCTAATCGGTTGTGGGTGCAAGCAGGCTCCTGACGCGCGTTTTGCCGGGTTTTGCAGCAGTTTTGCTGTTGGCCGCCGCCGCTTTTGCCACGCCCATCCGCCCCGATCCCCGTAAGTTGGTGAAAGATGCGGGCCGCCGGCACGAGTTCGTGCCGGCGCGTGTGGGATGGAATGGCCCCGAGACGCGCACGCGCGATCTTGCCGCGAATCCGGCCCTGGCCGAGCCGGCCGCCATACGCGCATCGTTGATTGCTGCCGCCCTCCCCGACCCGCGCGCGGCGCTGGCCGTGGTGGCAGCCATCCTTTTGCTGCGCCGGCTGCGTCACAACAAAGGAGCGCAGCTCCGGGCCGCCCCGCCTCAACCAGGGCGAGAGCTGGCGGCCTGAGGAACCGCGCCGGCCCGCGTGCCGGCGCCACGGTGTTACCGCGCGGAAGGCCCCGAGGAGGGGCCAGACCAATCTCGCTGTACCGGGCCTGGTTGGTCAGCAGCAGAAGGCTTCTCGTCTTCCCGGAGTTCCAGCCGCATCGGTGACTGGAACTGATCCTGAATCGGAGACGCGGGGCCTTTTTGCTTTGGAAAAGCTCTTCACCGCAGAGATCGCGGAGAACGCAGCGGAAGGCAATTCACAAAAGCATTTGCGGTTTTTTCGTCGAATTGTGCTCCGCGGTCACTGCGTTCTCTGCGGTGAAAAAGGCGGGGCGATTCCGCACTCCAGCGCCGCTGTGCTAGCATTTTTCCTTTGCAATAGCCGATTTCCACTGCTCTGTCGCCGAGGCGCGCCGACGGCCGCACCCCGCAGCGGTTTCTTGGGGAGAGTCTGAAAGGAGCCATAGGTGAAGGTTTACGAAGGGGCCAACATCCGTAATGTACTGTTCGCCGGCCACTCGCATGCCGGCAAAACCTCCCTGGTCAGCGCCATGTTGTTCACCGCCGGATCCACGCAGCGGCTGGGGCGCATCGACGACGGCACCACCACCACCGATTACGACGACGAAGAGATTGCCCGCAAGATGTCGATCTCGACGGCTGTGGCCGCAGCCGAGTGGGCCGGAAAGAAGATCAACCTGGTAGACGCGCCCGGCTTCAACCTGTTCGTGCACGAAGCCAAGCTGGCGATGCCCGCGGTGGAATCGGCCGCCATCGTGGTGGATGGCGTCGCCGGCGTGGAAGTGGTGACGCAGCGCGTGTGGGGCGACGCCGATGAGTTCGAGCTGCCGCGCATCGTGGTGGCCAGCCGCATGGACCGCGAGCGCGCCGATGCGACGCGCACCCTGGAGTCGCTAACATCCGCCTTCGGACGCAACGTGATTCCCGTGCAGCTCCCCATCGGCAGCGAGAAAGGGCTGAAGGGCGTGGTCGACCTGGTCCGCATGAAGGCCTACACCTACGAGCTCGGCGGCAACGGCAAAGGCAAGGAAGGCGAAATTCCCGCCGACCTGGCCGGCGCCGCCCAGGCGGGACACGAAAAGATTGTCGAGCTGGTTGCCGAAGGCAACGACTCGCTGATGGAAGAGTTCTTCGACAAGGGCACCATCCCCGACGAGCACCTGATTCCCGGATTGCGCGACGCGGTGCGCGAGCGCCGCATTTTCCCGCTGTTGTTCGCTTCGGGCCTGGGCAACATCGGCGCCGACCGCGTGCTCGACTTCATCGGCGAGTTTCTGCCTGCCGCCACCGAGCGCCCGCCGGTGACCGCCGCCGTGCAGCCCAATAACGGCGAGCCCGCCACGCGCAAAGTGGCCGACTCAGAGCCGCTTTCCATGTATGTCTTCAAGACGGTGAACGACCCGTTTTCCGGGCGCATTTCCTTCTTCAAGGTCTACTCCGGCGTGGTGAAGAACGACATGACGGTGCAGAACTTCACGCGCAACACGGCCGAGAAGCTCTCGCACATCTCGGTGATGCAGGGGAAGAACGCGATTGCGGTCCCCGAACTGCACGCCGGCGACATCGGCGCCGTTGCCAAGCTCCGCGAAGTCCTCACCGGCGACACGCTGGGCGACAAGGCGCACCCCATTCAGTATCCCAACATCGCGCTGCCCGAGCCGGCGATCACGTTCGCCATCGAGCCGAAGTCACGCGCCGACGAAGACAAGCTGGGCACCGGCGTCCACAAGCTGATGGAAGAAGATTCGATGCTGCGCTTTTTCCGCGACCCGCAGACCAAGGAATTCCTCATCGCGGGCACCGGCCAGCAACACATCGAAGTGGTTGTTTCCAAGATGAAGCGGCGCTACCACACCGAGGTCACGCTGAAGGCGCCCAAGGTGCCGTACCGCGAGACGATCCGCGGGCGCGCCGACGTGCAGGGCCGCCACAAGAAGCAGACCGGCGGGCACGGCCAGTTCGGCGACTGCAAGATCAGGATGGAGCCGCTGCCGCGCGGCGGCAACTTCGAGTTCGTCAACGACATTTTCGGCGGCGCCATCCCCAAGAACTTCATTCCCGCCGTGGAGAAGGGAATCGTCGAGGCAGCGGCGCGCGGATATCTCGCCGGATATCCGGTGGTGGACTTCCGCGTGACGCTCTACGACGGCTCCTACCACGACGTGGACTCGAACGAACTTTCGTTCAAGACCGCCGGACGCATCGCCTTCAAGAAGGCGATGGAGCAGGCCAAGCCCACGCTGCTGGAGCCCATCATGAAGGTCGAAATCACCGTGCCCGACGAGTTTGCCGGCGCCATCATGGGCGACCTGAACTCGCGCCGCGGCCGCATCCAGGGCATGGACAACAAGGCCGGCAACACCGTGGTGAAGGCCGAGGTGCCCATGGCCGAAATGCTCAGCTACGGCAACGAGCTCACCTCGATGACCCAAGGCCGGGGCAGCTTCCACATGGAAATGGCGCACTACGACGTCGTCCCCGGCATGATCCAGGAGAAGATCGTGGAGAAGTACAAGAAGGAGCGCGGCGAGGTCACGGAAGAAGAGGAGTAGAACCGTGTGGACGTGAGCGAACCGTTCGAGGCCTCGCCCGCGCAGAACTCCGCTAAGATGGAGCCCGGCCGCACCCGGCCGGCTTTTTGCTCGCCCGTACAGTCAAACAAACCTGCTCTAACTATGTGCCAGTGACCGCGACCTCCACATCGCCGGCGGTTCCGGAATCGCGACGCTGGCGGGGTCCCTGGTCGAGCGACGCCGCTGTCCTCGCCTATGTCGCCGCCGCGACGGTAATCATTCAGCTGCTTGTTGGCCACCGCTACGGCTTCCATCGCGATGAACTGGCCACGCTGGATGACGCGCGCCATCTCGCCTGGGGATACGTCGCGTACCCGCCGGTAACGCCGTTCTTCGCACGAATCTCGCTGGAGCTGTTTGGGACGTCGCTGACCGGGTTCCGCTTGTTCGCGGCGATCGCCGAGGCGATTGCGGTTTTTCTTACCGGGCTGATGGCGCGCGATTTGGGCGGACGCCGCCTGGCGCAGCTTTTCGCCGCCACGGCAGCTGTGCCCTTCTGCCTCGCGGCCGGCGCGGTGATGCAGTACGTCTCGTTCGACTATCTGGCGTGGGTCCTGGTGGCGTACTTCACCATGCGGCTGCTGCAGTCAGACGATCCCCGCTGGTGGTTGGCCATTGGCGCGGCCATCGGATTCGGAATGCTCTCCAAGTACGCGATGCCGTTCCTGGTCTTCGCGCTGGGCATCGGACTGCTGCTGACGCCGGCGCGCCGCCACCTGCGAAGCAAGTGGTTCCTCTGCGGGGCGGCGGCGGGGCTGCTGATATTCCTGCCCAACCTGCTATGGCAGGTGCGGCACAACTTCATCTACCTGGATTTTGTCCGTCACATCCACGAGCGCGACGTAAGCCAGGGCCGGCACCGCCTCTTCCTGCCCGAGCAACTCGAGCTGACGCTGTTCGCGTTCCCGCTGGCCATCGCCGGCCTGTACTACTTCTTTTTCTCGCCACAAGGAAAACGCTACCGGACCCTTGGCTGGATGTACATCGTTCCCCTCGTGGTGTTCATACTCGCCAAGGGGCGCAGCTACTATCTCGCGGCGGCGTATCCCATGCTCTATGCCGCGGGCAGCGTGTGGCTGGAGGGCACACTCGCCAGCCGGCGTCTTTCGCTGAAGGCGCTGGTGTGGGCGGCGCTAGTCGCCGACGTCGCCCTCGCCGCGGCATTCACCCTGCCGCTGGCGCCCGAGGGCTCGAAGTGGTTCGGCGCGGCATGCGCGGTGCAGGAGAACTTCCGAGAAGAAATCGGCTGGCCGGAGCTGGTCGAGACGGTCGCCAAAATTCGTGATGCGCTGCCGGCGGGAGACCGCATGCGCTACGGAATCCTGGCCGCGAACTATGGCGAGGCGGGCGCCATCAATCTCTATGGGCCGCGGTATGGGCTGCCGACAGCGATCAGCGGCGTGAATTCGATGTGGGAGCGCGGCTATCCCCAGCCGCCGCCCCAGACGCTGATCGTTCTCGGATTTTCGGCGCGCTTCCGCGAGCGGCGCTTCACGTCATGCCAGGTGGCGGCCAAAGTCTGGAACCACCTCGGCGTGCTCAACGAGGAGACGAAAGACCATCCCGAGATCTACGTTTGCCGAGGATTAAAACAGGGCTGGCCGGAGTTCTGGAAGGACTTTCATTACTACGGGTGAGGCAGCAATCAGCACTGAGCAATGAGCATTCAGCCCTTGCGCGTACCCGGCCAAAAGTGAACGTGATCGCGATCGCAGAAGGCGTTCGGGGACTGAATGCCGACTGCTGATTGCTTACTTGCCGGCGCTGGCGGCCATTTTCTTCACCATGGCGAGCACCAGTTTGCGGTCGCTTTCGTTCAGGCTGGGCGAGTAGCGGCGGATCTGTGTGAGGAAGCGGACTTCGTCTTCGCTGAGCTGGGGGACGGCCTTGGCATGGCCGTTTTCCCCGGCGCTATCGGCAAAGAAGTTGCCGAGCGGAACATCCATGGCGCCGGCGATTTTGGCCAGGGTATCGAGCGAGGGAATCGTGTGGCCGTTTTCGACTCGCGAGAGGTAGCAGCGCAGCAGCCCGGTGCGCTTTTCTATGTCGCCCTGCGACATGCCCTTTTGTAGGCGGAAGTTTCTTATCGTCTCGCCAATGTTCATGGGTTGTGGCGCTAAGTCCAGGGCTGCGTTGGGGGTCCGACGCATACTAACCAGAGTAGTACCTTCTGGCAAGGACAATTTTTGTTAGTCGTTAACAGCGGCAATGGAAAGGAAATTGCCGAACTGCGAAGTGCCGAACTGCTGAATTGAAACCGGGCCGGGGAATGCAGGGTCCATCAGTTCGGCAATTCGGCCCTTCGGCCGTTCCGCAATGCCTAGAGTTCCAGCTCCATGTAGATCGCGCCCTCGATGGGATTGGTGTAGTACGGCGCGATTTCGTAGAAACCAAGGTCGCGATAGAGCTCCACGGCCGTTCCCATCAGCCGGGGGATGGTGTCGAGCCGCATGCGCCGGTAGCCCATCGCCCGCGCGTCGGCAATGAGGCGCTCGGCCAGAAGACGGCCGAGTTCCCGTCCGCGGAACGCAGGGCGCACGTAGAGCCGCTTCATCTCGCAGATGTCCTCGCCGCGCGCGTGCAGCGCGATGCAGCCGGCATACTCTGCGCCGACCTTCGCCAGGACCAGCGTGCCCGACGGCGCGCCGTAGTCGCCCGGCAGGTTTGCCAGATCGTGCTCGAAATTCTGGAAGCAGAGGCTGAAGCCCAGCGACCTGGCATACTCGAGCCAAAGCTCGCGGACCGCTTCCAGTTCCGATGGCGATTCGGCTTGCTTCAGGACGATGGCGTCTTGGGCGGGTGAGGACACTTGCCCTTAAAAGACGCAGCGCCGGGCCGATCCGGCGCAGGAAATTATGCGACCGGCCCGGTGGCGGAGCGCGCCAGGGCGTCCGGATCCATCCTGGCGATCTGGCGATTGTGCAGCGGCGCCGCCAGCGTCACCGCAAGGATGGCGCCGACCAGCGCGGTCGCCATGTCTTCCTGAGTGTCCCACGGGTCGCCCTGCGTGCCCAGAAAAGCGTCTGACGCCGAGCCGAACGCCACCGCCGCGCGCCACTCCAGCAGCTCGTACAGCGCGCTGATCGCGAGGCACACGCACACCACCAGGAAGGGCGCCCAGCGGCGCTTCACCACGCGCCGCCGCAGGAAGAATTCGCGCGCGATCAGCGCCGGCACGAATCCCTGCATGAAGTGGCCCACGCGATCGAAGTCGTTCCGCGCCAGTTGCCAGTGGTCGCGCAGCCAGTTGAAGGCGGGCACCTCGGCGTAGGTGTAGTGCCCGCCGACGAGGAGAACGACAGCGTGCGCCCAGATCATTCCGTAGACAAAAGTCGTGAACTGGAACGACGAGTAGGTAGCAGCCAGTACGAGGAGCGCGGCCAGCGCCGGCCAGGTTTCCAAAATCCAGGTGAAGTAGTCGTGCGGACGAATCGCGGACCACGCCAGGACGATGCCGAATGTGATGAGCAGTGCGGCAAGTGCGCGGGATTGCCTGTTGGAGCTCAACTCCCCATCCACATCCCGCCGTTCACATTCAGCACGTGCCCGGTGATGTAAGCCGCCTGATCGGAGGCGAGGAAGCGCACGGCGCTGGCCACGTCCTGGTCGCTGCCGGCGCGGCCCAGCGGGACCATTTTCAGCACCTGCTCGCGCAGTTCGGGCGCGAGCGCGGCGGTCATGGCCGTCTCGATGTAGCCGGGCGCCACGGCGTTGACCGTGATGTTGCGCGACGCCACCTCGCGCGCCACCGCCTTGGTCAGCCCAATCAGCCCGGCTTTCGAGGCGGCGTAGTTGGCCTGCCCGACCTGGCCCATCTGCCCGAAGATGCTGGTGATGTTGACGATGCGTCCCCAGCGCTGCCTGAGCATGGAGCCGATCACGGCTTGAATGCAGAGGTGCGCGCCGGTGAGGTTGGTGGCGAGCACGTCGTCCCAGTCGGCGCGCTTCATGCGCATGACCAGCGTGTCGCGCGTGATGCCGGCGTTGTTGACCAGGATATCGATCTTGCCAAACCGAGCGATCGCCGCTTTCGTGGCCGACTTGATGTCGTCCTCGCTGGCCACGTCCATCCTGAAGGCGGCGGCTTTTCCGCCCGCGCCGGTGATTTCGCCGACCACGGCGGCCAGCTTATCTTGGCTGCGCGCGGCGAGCGCCACCGCGGCGCCGGCTTCGGCCAGCGCCAGCGCGCAGGAGCGTCCGATGCCCTGCGAAGCGCCGGTGACGAGCGCGACGTGTCCTTCCAGGTTGGTGGTGGGAAGCGGCATGATTGCAGGAACGCGTGATTATAGCGGGAAGGGGCGGGTCACACGACTGCCCCCAGCGGGCCCAGGCTTACTCGACAGCGACCGGTCCGGCCGCGGCGCGGACCGGCACCGGCTCTTCCGGCCCGGTGCGGAACAGGCAGCGCAGCACGGGCGGCGCCACGATGGTGGTGACCGCCGTCATGAAGACCACGATGGCGTAGGTGCGGTTGCTCACGATCCGCATGTTCAGCCCGATCAGGGCAACGATCAGCGCCACCTCGCCGCGCGGCGTCATGCCCACGCCCACGCGCAGCGCCGCGCGCCAGCCATCGCGCAAGACTGGAAGCCCGCAGCCCACAACCTTGGAGATGAGCGCCAGCACCGAGACCACGATTGCGGCGGTGAGCACGCCGCTGGCGCCAAACACGTGGAAATCCAGCAGCGCGCCCATGGTGAAGAAAAAGTACGGCGCAAGGAATTCGTTGATGGCGTGTGCGCGCATCTCCAGGTTCCACTCGCGGGAGTATTCGGCGAAGGCGAGGCCGGCGAAGAACGCGCCGATGATGGCGGCCAGTCCAATTCGCTCCGCCGCGACAGAGAGTCCCAGGCAGATGGCCAGCGCCAGCACCAGCGGCGCGTTGCGGGTGCTCATGCGCTCCAGCCCGGGCCGGATGCGCGCCACGATGCGCGGCCCAATGAAGATCATGAACAGCGCGAAGCCGACCGCCTCCAGCGCCAGCACGATGAGCTGGGTCCACTGCACGCCCAATTCAGAGGCGAGTCCGACAACCACCGCGAGCAGCACCATGCCGAGGATGTCGTCAAACACGGCCGCGCCCAGGATGATGCGCGCCACCCGCGTCTGCAGCACGTGCATGTCGCTGAGCACACGCGCCGTGATGCCAACGCTGGTGGCCACCATCGCCGCCGCCACGAACGTAGCCTCGTGCGAGGGGCTGCCGTGCAGCAGCATGTAGCCGAAGCCGAGCACGAAGGGCACGATCACTCCGGCGATCGCAACCGTGAGCGACTGCCGCCCCACGCGCACCAGCTCCTTGGGATGCGTTTCCAGCCCGGCGACGAACAGCAGGAAGATGGCGCCGAGTTGCGCGATCGAGTTCACCGTGGGACTGGGCTGCACCACGCCCAGGGCGTAGGGCCCGAGCACCACGCCCGCGAGAATTTCGCCCAGCACCGCCGGCAGCGCGAGCCGCTCGAACACCTCGGCGAAGACTTTCGCCCACACGAAGATGGCGAACAGCTCCAGCAGAAGGATGTCGGGCGCATGCGACATGGGAGCGCCGAAAGCGGCGATCTATCTAATCCTAAGTTGAGTTCTCACGCCATTGAATTCCAGAGCTGCTGCTCAATCTGAGACGGGCGCGCTGGAGCCCCCGATTTTCACAAGAAACCGGGCGCCGCCGAGCATCCAACAGAAGGGATCGGTCATGCGAAACCCTCTACCCCAGCGGCTGGACGACGGCGTGCGCGTGCTGATGGGCGTCGCCCTGGCGGCCGGTGCGGCGATTCTGGTCTCGGCCACGGCTCCCCGTCCCACCTCGCCCTGGCTGCCGTTTGCTTTCCTCATCATTGTGTTCGGGCTGGCATGGCGGTACGGCGCCGTGGCGGGCATGCTCGGGTCGGTTGCCTCGGTGGCGGTCTTCGCCATCACGCTGTATCCGCCCCTGGGGAGCCTGTCGGTGGGCAGCACCTCGGAACGCCAAGCCCTGAGCTGGATGTTGCTGGCAGGCGTGGCTTTTTCCTTCCTGCTGGCGCCGCGCAAAGGCTGGCGTCGTCCTCCGGACCTCCCGGCCGGCGGCGCTTCCGAACAACAACCCCGGTCCCAAGAGGCATCCAAGCAAGATTGACGGGCAGCGCCGGACCCGGGCACTTCCATCCAACCTGAGTCAGCCAACAGGAGGAAGACTGTGGCCATCACGGCCCCAAAATCGCGCTGGGCGAGCTTGCCGTTTTACTTCAACTCGGCGGCACACCTCATGCGCATCGGCCGCACCAGGAGCTACAACCTCAATGAGCTGCTGGAAGGGCTGCGCAGCGTGCCCGAAGACTCCATTTTCCAGCACATGTTCCGGACGCTGGAAGATCACCACTTCATCCAGGAGGGATTTTCCAACGACTTTGCGCACTGGGCGTTCGCCTCGTGCAACGAGGTCGGGCTGGCGGAGCGGCTCGCGTCCATCGACGTGCGCGAGTACACCAGCCTGAAGGCGCTGCGCGAAAACGTGGTCGGGGTGGTGGAAGACTATCTGCGGCGCAACCCGCGCGCCGGCGAGCGGGCGGCGCTGGAGCCCTTCTACTTCTGCGCCAGCGACACCGTGGTCGTGCCCACGCAGCTGGTGGCGCGCAACCTGCGCGAATTCGCCGACTGCATCGAGAAGGCGAGCGTGCACAGCATCCATTACCACTTCATCGAGGCGCGGCTGCGGCTCAAGCTCAACAGCAACGACTTCTCGCTCTGGCTGGAGGAGCAGCTGGGCCTGGGCGCCGTGGCCGACCGCATCAATCGCATTGACATCTATACCTCCACTCTGCAGGACGTCCGCCGCCAGATGCTGCGCGCGCTGGAGCCGGCCCTGGGGTAAGCGGGAGACAAGCGTCGCATGACTGACAGCAGACAGAGCGGAAGCACGTCAGCCGATGTCCAGAAGCCGGGAACTCCGGCGGGCAACGGAAACCCAGCCTCGACCACCACCGAAGCGCCGCCTGAGCGCCGGCAGCGGCCGCGGCCAAAGATCAGCGAAACCCCGCCGGCCCCGCCGCCGCCGCCGGTGATGGACGACTACGAGCCCATCGTGGGCCGCGCCGAGCTCGACGAAATCCGCTTCCTGGCCCAGCGCCTCCGCGGCAAGACGGTGAAGATGGTGAACTCCACCGCCATCGGCGGCGGCGTCGCCGAAATGCTCAATCGCCTGGTTCCACTCATCAATGAGCTGGAAGTGCAGTGCAAATGGGAAGTCATAACCGGCGGCAACGACTTCTACGAGATCACCAAGGGATTCCACAACGCGCTGCACGGCGGCGAATACAACGTGACCAAGGAAGCGCTCGACATCTTCATGATGTACAACGAGCAGAACCGCCAGCGCATGGAGTTCGCGGAAGACCTGTTCGTCATCCACGATCCGCAGCCGGTCGGCCTCATTCGCGCCAAGCGCGACCGCGGCAAGTGGATCTGGCGCTGCCACATCGACCTGAGCAATCCGCATCCTGACGTGTGGGGCTTCCTGCGTCCCATGGTCGAGCAGTATGACGCGGCGAACTTTTCCTCGCCCTCATTCGCGCGCCAGCTCACCATTCCCCAGTATTTGTTTTGCCCCTGCATTGATCCGCTCTCGGAGAAGAACAAGGAACTCGAGGAGAGCTTCATCCAGAAGGTGTGCGAAGACTTCGGCATTGACCGCTCGCGCCCCATCCTCGTGCAGGTCTCGCGCTTCGACCGCCTCAAGGACCCGGTGGGCGTGATCCAGGCTTACAAGCTGGTGAAGAAGTATGTGGACTGCCAGCTGGTGCTGGCCGGCGGCGGCGCCACCGACGATCCCGAGGGCGCGGCCGTCCTCCAGGAAGTAATGAACGAAGCGGGCGACGACCCCGACATCATCATCCTCAACCTGCCGCCGTGGTCGGCGCTGGAGATCAACGCGCTGCAGCGCGCCGCCACCATCGTCGTGCAGAAATCCATCAAGGAAGGCTTCGGCCTGACCGTCACCGAAGGACTGTGGAAGGGCAAGGCGGTCATCGGCGGCGCCGTCGGCGGCATCCCCACGCAGATCATCCACAAGCTGACCGGCGTGCTGGTGCACTCGGTGGAGGGCTGCGCCTACCAGATCCGCTACCTGCTCACCCACCCCGAATTCGCCGCGCAACTGGGACGCAACGGCCGCGAGCACGTGAAGGAAAACTTCCTGATGACCACCAACGTGAAGCGCTGGCTGCTGCTGTTCCAGATCATCCTCGGCCTGGCGAAGCCTGCGCCACCGGAGATGAAGGACCCGAAGAACTTGAGCGGGAGGGGTTAACGGCAGCAATCAGCAGTCAGCACTCAGCATTCAGCCCTTGAGCATCCCGGCTACGAATGGCAGGTTTTGCCGGGCGGTTCAGGGGCTGCATGCTGACTGCTGATTTACTGCGGCCTCTTGCTCGTGCCCGTCGCGCGGTGGGCTTCGGCGGCTGCCGCCTGCGCCGCGCGGTTGTACTCCGCGCGCTGGGCGTTCAGCTTGCGGACAGCTTCTTCCGGGAGCATCTGCTCGCGCCCAAGCTGGTGGGTGACGAGCGCGATCTTGGCCGCGTGCTCCACGATTTCCATGTTCATGTAGGCGCGCTCCAGGTCGTGTCCGTAGGCGACCACGCCATGGTTGGCCATCAGGATGGCGTCGTGGTGCGGCACCAGCGGCGAGAGCGAGTCGGCCAGTTCCGGCGTTCCCGGCGTGCCATAGCGCGCCAGGGGCACCGAGCCGAGCGTCACGATGACTTCAGCGAGAATCGGCTTGTCCAGCGCCATGCCGGCCACGGCGAAGCCGGTCGCCGTCGGGGGATGCGCATGCACAATCGCGTGCACGTCAGGCCGCTCGTGGTAGATGAGCAGGTGCATGCCCATCTCGGTCGAGACGGCGCGGTCGCCCGACTTGCGCCGCCCGTCGGGATCCACCAGCACCATGTCGTCGGCCGACAGCGTGCCTTTGCACAAGCCGGCGCAGGTCACCAGGATCGTGTCGTCGTCGAGGCGGACGGAAAGGTTGCCGTCTTTGGCGGCGATGAAGCCGCGCTCGTAGAGCATGCGGCCGAAGCGGACAATCTCTTCCCGGTATTGGCGCTCGCTTTTCAAGTGCTGGGCCTTCGAAGGTCGGGGGGAAAAAGCATCCTAACCCGCTTTCGGTTGCCGCGGCAAACTGAATCGTAAGTTGCTGTTTCGCAAGCGCGGCGCAATTTTCCGCGGCGCTGCGACGATTTTGGGGCGTGCGCCGGTTCGCTGGGCCCACGCCCCTGAGTAAGACGCGCGGCGCCGGCCTTGGGCAGCCTGCCGTGCATGCCCTTGGCGCCGCATAGTAGATTCAAGCTTGTGCTGGTTTCCGACTTCGACTACCACCTGCCGCCGGAACTGATCGCGCAGCAGCCCGCCGCCGAGCGCGCCGCCGCGCGCATGCTGCACCTGCGGCGCGGCGTCGAAAGCGGCGCACTCGCGGACCGGCAATTCCGCGACCTGCCCGGGCTGCTGCGTCCTGGCGATCTGCTGGTGATGAACAACACGCGCGTCTTTCCGGCGCGGCTCTTCGGGCGTCGCTCCGGCGCGCGCGCGCAACCGGTCAGCCCGCGGAATCCCGCAGCCCGCGAATTTCTGAAGGGAACGGTGGAGGTGCTGCTCACGCGTCCGCTGGGAACAGCGGGCGAATGGGAGGCGCTGGTCCGTCCCGGGCGCAAGATCGGCGTGGGCGAGCGGCTCGCCTTCGGCGAACGCGAATGCGACGCGCTCCATGCCGAGGTGATCGCGCGCGGCGAGTTCGGCGAGCGCACCTTGCGCTTCGATTCCGTGCCTGACTTTTTCGATCGCGTGGAGCGCATCGGGCATGTGCCGCTGCCCCCTTACATCGCGCGTGCCGATGGGGCCTCCGACCGCGAGCGCTACCAGACCGTCTACGCCCGCGAGCGCGGCTCCGTGGCCGCGCCCACCGCCGGGCTGCACTTCACGCCTGAGGTGCTAAGCGAGGTCCGCGCGCGCGGCGTGGAAACCTGTGAGGTCACGTTGCACGTCGGACTGGGAACCTTTCAGCCGCTGCACGCCGAAGTGGTCGAGCAGAACAAGCTGCATGGAGAGCGCTACTCGATTTCGCGTGTGGCCGGCGAACAGATCAACCGCGCCCGCCGGGAGAAGCGCCGCATCGTCGCCGTCGGCACCACCACGGTGCGCACGCTGGAGTATGCGGCCTCACTCTCCGACGCCGCCGGGATTTCGCCGGGCAGCGGCGAAGCAGAGCTGTTCATCTATCCCGGGTACGAGTTCCGCGTGGTGAACGCGATGCTCACCAACTTCCACCTGCCGCGCTCCTCGCTGCTCATGCTGGTGTGCGCCTTCGCCGGCCGCGAACGCGTGCTAGCGGCCTACCGCCATGCGGTCGCGCAGCGCTACAGGTTTTATTCTTATGGCGATTGCATGCTGATTGAGTGAGCCGATTGCGAATTGCCGGAGTGCGGAGTTGCCGGATTCTTCATGCCGACACGAGCAAATAAGTTTGCAGAGGGCGCAGCGCCGATACGGCGGAAAAGGGCGCGCGCGATTCTGCTGGCTTTGGCGACCGCGTTCAGCCCGCCTTCCCCGGGCCGGGCCGCGGCAAGCCGCGGCCAGAACTCCCAGGCGCCGCCGCCTGCGATCATCGGCTTCCGCGACGCTCCCCGCCAGGCCGAGCTCGAGCGCCGCTTCCTCGCCGTGCCCGATCCCAAGCTTGCCGAGCAGCACCTGCGCGCCATGGCGTCGGCGCCGCACATCGCCGGCTCGCCGAAGGACCGCAAAACCGCCGACTACGTGGCGCAGCGCTTCCGCGAAGCGGGCCTTGAAACGGAAATCCGTGAGTACCGGGTGTGGATGAACAGGCCTGGCGAGATCAGTGTTGACGTGGTCGCACCGCCGGGAGTGGCGATGCACGGGCCGAACCCCGAACGCGTTGAGGGCGACCCGTGGCAGGACGACGCACGGGTCATCCCGCCCTTCAACGGCTTTTCTCCCTCGGGCGACGCTGAGGCCGACGTCGTCTACGCCAACTACGGCCGCCCGGAAGACCTCAAGCAGCTCGAGCAGATGGAGATTGACGTGCGCGGCAAGATTCTGCTCATCCGCTACGGGCAGAATTTTCGCGGCGTGAAGAGCTACATCGCGCAGGAGAGGGGCGCTGCCGGCGTGCTGCTTTACTCCGATCCGTTCGATGACGGCTACGTTCGCGGTGACGTGTATCCGCGCGGGCCGTGGCGGCCGTCGAGCGCGGTGCAGCGCGGCTCCATTCAGTTCGCGTTCGAGTACGCCGGTGATCCCACCACGCCGGGCATCGCCGCGGTCCCGAGCCTGCCCGACGCGCAGCGCATTGCTCCCGAGCGCGCGCCTGACCTGCCGCGCGTGCCGACCACGCCGCTCTCATCAGCCGACGCCGAGCCGCTGCTTCGAAACCTGGGTGGACCCGAGTCGCCGCGCGATTGGCAGGGCGGCCTGCCGTTCACCTATCACGTGGGGCCCGGGCCGGTACGCGTGAAGATGCGCCTGAAGCAGAGCTACGCGTACACCACGATCTGGGATGTGATCGGACGCCTGCGCGGCTCGAGCGAGCCCGAACAGTGGGTCGTGGCCGGGAATCACCGCGACGCGTGGGTGTACGGCGCAGTCGATCCAGGCAGCGGCACGGCGGCGATGCTGGAAGCGGTTCACGGCATCGGTGAACTTCTCAAATCAGGCTGGCGCCCGCGGCGCACCATCGTCCTGGCGAGCTGGGACGCCGAGGAGCAGGGCCTGATCGGCTCGACCGAGTGGGTGGAAGACAACGAACGCGCGCTCGCCAATGCCGCCGCGTACGTCAACATGGACAGCGGCGCCTCGGGCCCTAACTTTCGCGCCTGGGCGTCGGGCGAGCTGAAGGATTTTCTGCGCGACGTGGCGCGCGCCGTGCCGAGTCCCAGGGGCGGCACGCTCTATGAGGCCTGGCGAGCAACACCGGAGCCGGCGCGCCCAACTTCACGCACTCTGACGCCGTCTCTGCGCGGGGCCGTCAGCGGCGATCCGCCGGTCGGCAACCTGGGCAGCGGGTCCGACTTCACGCCCTTCCTCGAGCACGCCGGCGTGCCCGCCACCGACGCGCGCAGCAGCGGCAGCTACGGCGTGTACCACTCCGTCTTCGACAACTTGAGCTGGTTCATGAAATTCGGCGATCCAACCTTCGCCTACACGCAGGAACTGGCGCGCTTCTTCGGCCTGGAAGTCCTGCGGCTCGCCAATGCCGACGTGCTGCCGTATGACTGGCAGGACTACGGAAAGGAAATCTCCGGCTACGTGGACGCCGCCGCGCAGCGCGCCGCTTCCGTTGCCGGCGCAACGCCGGCGGGATTCACCGCGGCGTCCGCGGCCGCCCAGCGCCTCACCGCCGCCGGCGCTTCCATTGCGGCAGCACAGAAGAATCCGCCCGCGGACGCGGCCGCGCTCAATCGCGCGCTGATCGCTGCCGGACGCGCGCTGCTCCTGCCCGGCGGACTTCCCGGCCGCGCATGGTATCGGCATGCGATCTACGCCCCCGGCGAGTACACCGGATACGCCTCGGCGCCGCTGCCCGGCCTCGCCACGGCGATCGAGAACAAAGATGCTGCGCAGATCGAGCAGCAGGCCGCCGCGCTGGCCGCGGCGCTGAACCGCGCGGCGGAGATGTTGGAGAAGGCAACGAAACCGGTTTCTGGTTTCTAGAAACGAGAAACTGGAAACGAGCAACTCAGCCAGCGCGCTGAGCCCGGAGCAGTTGTTAAACTTACCTGTTGCCTCGCAAAGTCAAATCCAAAGCTGAAGCCCCAGTCGCCACGCAGGAAGCGCCCGCTCCGGCGCCGGCGTCACAGCCCCAGCCCATCGCGCCGGCCAAGCCGCAGCTGCCCAAAGGCTCGCGCGGGAAGGGCCGCGTCTTCCTCATCGACGCCATGTCGTTCATCTTCCGCGCGTACCACGCCATGGCGCGGCAGCGGCCCATGTCCACCAAGACCGGCATTCCCACCGCCGCCACCTACGTGTTCGTCAACATGCTGCGCAAGCTGCGCGCCGACTTCAAGCCCGAATACATCGCGGCGGTGTTCGACGTGGGCGCGCCCACGTTTCGCGATCAGCAGGCGGCGGCGATCACTTCGGTGCGCAAGTACGATTCGAAGACGCAGCAGTTCCAGGACGTGGCCTACGATGGCTACAAGGCCAACCGCTCCGCCATGCCCGACGACCTGGCGCAACAGGTGCCGTACATTCGCCGTGCGCTCGAGGCGTATCGCATTCCCATCCTCGAGTACGCCGGCTACGAGGCCGACGACCTGATTGGCACGCTCGCGCAGAAGGCGGCGAAGGCCGGGCATCCGGTGTACGTGGTTTCCAGCGACAAGGACATGCTGCAGCTGGTGAACGAGCGCGTGTGCGTGCTCAATCCGCCGAAGGACAACCTCATCTGCGACCGCGCGGCGGTGGAGCAGATTCTGGGCGTGCCGCCCGAGCGGGTGGTGGACGTGATGGCGCTGCGCGGCGACTCCATCGACAACATTCCCGGCGCGCCCGGCATCGGCGACAAGGGCTCGGTGGAACTGATCCAGCGCTTCGGCACGGTCGAAGCGGCGCTGGATCACGCGGCCGAGGTCGAGCGCAAAACGTATCGCGAGTCGCTGCTCAACAATCGCGACGTGGTGCTCAAGAGCAAGGAACTGGTCACCATCGACTGCAACGTGCCAGTGGAACTCGACGTGGAAGCCATGACCGCGCGCGATCCTGACTCGAACTCAGCGCGCGCGCTGTTCACCGAACTGGAGTTCACCACGCTCGCCAAGGACTTTGCCCCAACGCTCGATCTCGGCGAGCGCAAGTACACCGAAGCAGAGTCGGCCGCCGACGTCGAGCGCGTGCTCGCGCGCGTCTCGGCTGAGCAGCCGCTGACGTTTGTCCTCGAAGCGCAGGCCGAGGCGCCGCCGGCTGCGGAGGAAGAGGAAGAGGACGAGGAGGCGGAAGAGACAAGCGGCAAACTGCCGCTCAGCGCGCCGCCGCCGGAAACTGCGGCCCAACCTGCGCGCCGCGTGGCAGTCTCGTCGCAGCCGGGCGAGGCGCTCACGCTCTCGCTCGACGACGGCGGCGCATCATTGCGGCTGAGGAAAGCGCTGGCCGATCCAAACCTGCCGAAAGCCACGCACGACCTCAAGTCGGCGCTTCGTGTGCTTGCTCGGAAGGGCCTCGCGCTCGCCGGCGTTGCCGACGACGCGCTGCTTTATAGCTATCTGCTGGATCCCACCTACTCCTCACACTCACTCGCCGCCGTCGCGCTGCGCCGCTTCAACCTCAAACTCGAAGGCGGGCTGGCCGAGAGCGCCGACGTGGCCGGCCGCCTGATCACGCTCCTGCGCGGCGAGGTGGCCGAAGCCGGTCTGCGCGGCGTTTACGACGACATCGATCTGCCGCTGGCACCGGTGCTCGCGCGCATGGAAATTGCCGGCGTCAAGATTGATTGCGGCGTGCTGGCTGCCATGTCGCGCCGCCTGGAGCGCGAGGTGAACGCAAAAGCGCGCGAGATCTACGACAAGGCCGGCACCGAGTTCAACATCAACTCGCCGCGCCAGCTCGGCGACGTGCTCTTCAACAAGCTCGCGCTGCCCAAGCCGGTCAAGTACGGCAAGGGCAAGACGATCTCAACCGCGGTCGATGTGCTGGAGGGGCTTGCCGCCGAGCACGAAGTCCCGCGCCTGGTGCTCGAGTACCGCCAGCTGTCGAAGCTCAAGTCCACGTACGTTGACGCGCTGCCCGCGCTCTGCGATCGCTCGAGCGGCCGCCTGCACACCACGTTCAACCAGGCCGGCACAGCCACGGGCCGGCTCTCATCCACGAATCCGAACCTGCAGAACATTCCCATCCGCACGGAACTCGGGCGCGAAATTCGCGCCGCCTTCGTCGCGGAGAAGGGAAACGTGCTGCTGGCGGCCGACTACTCGCAGATCGAGCTGCGCCTGCTGGCGCACTTCTCCGAAGACCCGCTGCTCACCGAGGCGTTCCGCCGCGGCGACGACATCCACACGCTCACGGCCTCGCAGGTCTTCGGCGTGCCGCCGCTCATGATCAACGCCGAGCACCGCCGCCGCGCCAAGGCGGTCAACTTCGGCATCGTGTACGGCCTCTCGCCGTTCGGCCTGTCGCAGCAGCTCGGCATCGAGACGAAAGAAGCCAAGCAGTTCATCGACGCCTACTTCGCCAGGTACACCGGCGTGCGCCGCTTCATCGATCGCACGCTGGACGAAGCGCGGCGCGATGGGAAAGTGCGGACGCTGTTCGGACGCGTGCGCCCCATTCCCGACATCAACAGCAAGAACACCAATATGCGCGGCTTCGCCGAGCGCACCGCGGTGAACACGCCGTTGCAGGGCACGGCCGCCGACCTGATCAAGCTGGCCATGATCCGGATTGACCGCGAACTCGCCGCCCGCAAGCTGCGCGCGCAGATGACGCTCCAGGTGCACGACGAGCTGGTGTTCGAAGTTCCCGAATCTGAAGTGGACACGGTGCGCGCGCTCGTCGGCGAGCAAATGGAGCGTGTGCATGCGTTGCGCGTGCCGCTAGTGGTGGAAGTCGGCGTGGGACCGAACTGGCGGGACCTGGAGTGAAGCAATTGCCGAGCTGCCGAATTGCCGAACTGCCGAGTTGCATTTCCTGCGTGCCCTTTGTGCTCGGTTTGTGTCCTTTGTGTTTAGCTTTTGACTTTCAACTCCGCGGTCCCGCAGTTCGGCAATTCCGCAATGTCTTCTGAAGGCCAACTCGACTTCACCTTCCAGCCGCAGGCCGCGGCGCGCCGCGTGTGGCGTGTGGGCGACCTGGTCGGCGCGGTGCGCACGCGCCTGGAGCGCGAGTACACCGACGTGTGGGTGGAGGGGGAGCTTTCCAACGTAAGGCCTGCTGAGAGCGGACACATCTATTTCACTCTGAAGGATGGCAGCGCGCAGCTTCGCGCCGTGATGTTCCGTTTGCAGGTGCGCCTGCTGCGCTTCCGTCCCGACAACGGCCAGCTAGTGATCGCCCGCGGACGCGTCACCGTGTACGACGCGCGCGGCGATCTGCAACTGCTGGTCGAATACCTCGAGCCGAAGGGCGCGGGCGCCCTGCAGGTCGCCTTCGAACAGCTCAAGGCGAAGCTCGAAGCGGAAGGCCTGTTCGCGGCTGAGCGCAAGAAGGCGATTCCATCGCTGCCGCGGCGCATCGGCGTGGTCACGTCGCCGCGCGGCGCCGCCATGCATGACATTCTCAACGTCCTGCGCCGCCGCCACGAGAACGTGCACATCCTTATATATGGCGCGCAGGTGCAGGGCGAGACGGCGGCGGCCGAGGTCGCGACGGGCGTCAAGCTGTTCAACATGCCCTCGCGCCTGCCGGGCAAGAGGCCTGTGGACGTGATCATCGTGGCCCGCGGCGGCGGCTCGGCCGAAGACCTGGCTGCGTTCAACAACGAGGCGCTGGCGCGCACCGTCGCCGACTCGCGGGCGCCGGTCATCTCCGCCGTGGGGCACGAGACCGACTTCACCATCGTGGACTTCGTCGCCGACCTGCGCGCGCCCACGCCCTCGGCGGCCGCGGAGCTGGTGATCCGCAGCCGCGACGAACTTGACGAGCGCCTGGCGGCATTGCGCTCGCGCCTCGGCCGTGCCGCGCGCTATCGCCTGCTCCTCGCACGCAACGCGCTTACCGAACGCGCGCAGCACGGCGCCTTCGCCCAGATGCGCCAATCGCTCGGCCGCCGCCAACAGCGCCTCGACGAACTGACCTTCGCGCTCATTTCGCGCGCTCGCGCGCAGGTGCACGACTGCCGCCAGCGCCTGGAGCGCGCCGCCACCCGCGTGCGGCACCACGACATCCGCCGCAAGCTCGCCGCCACGCGCAGGGAAGTGGAGTCGCGCAGCGCATCGCTGGTTTCACTCCAGCGCCGCCTGCTGGCCGACCGCCGCGCCCGCGTGGAGGCCGTTGGCGCGCGCCTTGAAGCTCTCTCGCCGCTGAAGGTCCTGGAGCGCGGCTACGCGCTCGTGTTCGACGCCGCAGGCAAGCTGGTCAAAGACGCCGCCCAGGTCGCGCCGGGGGACGAGATCCGAGCCCGCGTCGCGCGCGGCGAGATCACGTCGGTGGTCCAAGGGAGCGACCGAGGCTCCAAACAGTAGTTGGCGGGCAGCAGCGTTCCGTCCCCGCACCCGTTACAATGACCCCAGCCGCGCGCGGCAATCTGACCGGGAGGGGACCGCTTTGCCGACGCACCTGGTGCAGCGCTGGACAGACGTGTCAGCACTTGAAGTGCTCGACATCGTGCTCGTCGCCGTGCTGATCTATCAGTTCCTGGTGCTGGTGCGCGGCACGCGCGCCACGCAGATCCTGGTCGGCGTCGCCGTCCTGGCCGGCGCCTTCTACATGGCGCGGCAGAACAACCTGCCCACGCTGAACTGGCTGCTGAGCACCGCGTTGCCTTACGCGGTGTTCGCTCTCATCGTCGTCTTCCAGCCGGAGATCCGCCACGCGCTGGCGCGCCTCGGCCACCGCCTCACCTTCACGCGCATGGCCGGGCAGGAGGGCGACTCCTACGACGACATCGTGCTCGCCGCCAACCTGTTTTCGCAGAACAACACCGGCGCGCTGATGGTGATCGAGCGCGACATCGGCCTGCGCACGCACATCGAGAGCGGCGTGCCGCTGGAGGCCAAGCTCAGCTACGACCTGCTGGCCACCGTCTTCCGTCCCAGCGCGCCGCTGCACGACGGCGCCGTCATCATTCAGAAAGACCGCATCGCCGCCGCGGCGTGCTTCCTGCCGCTCTCGATGAACCCGGTGCTCTCCCCGCAGCTCGGCACGCGGCACCGCGCCGGCATCGGCATCACCGAAGAAACCGACGCGATCGCGGTCATCGTCTCGGAAGAAACTGGCGCCATCAGCCTGGCGGTTTCCGGCAACATCGAGCGCGACATCTCGACCGACCACCTGCGTGCGCGCCTGGCCGATCTGCTGCACTGGCGCTTTGCGCCGAGCACGAGCGCACCGCAGCCGCTGATCTCCGAGTCCGATCTGCTGCCCGAGCGCGACCAGCCGCTGCGCCCGCCCAAGCTCGGCGAAGGCGTGCCGTCGCCCGCCTCCAAGCCCGGAGAGGAGCCATAAATGGACTTGCTCCGGCGCTACGTCTTCAGCAATTTCTGGCTCAAGCTGCTCTCACTTTCCAGTGCGTTGCTGCTGTGGCTGGGCGTGGCTCGGCAGCCGCAGGTGGAGATCGCGCATACCATTCCGCTGGAGTTCGTCCACATGGCCGACGACATTTCGGTCGTCACCGACGCTCCTCCGCAGGCGCAGGTGTGGATTCGCGGCCCCGAGCGCGTGGTGGGCGGCGTCAGGGCCGACGACCTGCATGCCACCATTGACCTGGCCGGCGTGCGCCGCGAAGCCGGCGAGCGCACGTTCGAACTCGCTCCCGGCCAGATTCGCGCGCCGCACGGCATTACCGTGGTGCAGGTGGTGCCCGGCGAATTTCATCTGCGCTTCGACCGCCGGGTTACGCGCCAGGTGCCGATCAAGGCGCGCGTGCAGGCAACACTTCCTCCGGGATACGAGATCCAAAGCGTGACCGCCGATCCGCCCACCGCGATGATCGAAGGTCCGGAGACGCGGGTCACGCCGGTGGAAGCGGCTACGACGGACACGATTGACGCCAGCGGCACAGCCGGCCGCGCCGTTTTCAGCGCGAGCGCCTACGTGGACGACCCCCTGGTGCACGTCGTGGCGCCAACGCACGTGCGGGTTATCGTGGTGACGGGCAAATCGAGTTCGGGGGCGGCGCAGTGAGCGCGAAGGGCGAACCGGGAAAAACGCGTCAGCTGTTCGGCACGGATGGGATTCGCGGCGTTGCCGGCGAATTTCCGCTCAACGAGAGCACGGTCTTCGATATCGGCCGCGCGCTCGGGGCGCGCCTCAGCGCCAGCACGGGCACGCGCCGCGCCGCTCGCGTCCTCATCGGCCAGGACACGCGCGAGTCCAGCCAGTGGATTGCCGAAGCGCTCGCCGCCGGGCTTCGCTCCAAGCAGGTCGAGGCGCACAGCGCCGGCGTCGTCACTACGCCCGGTGTCGCGTACCTGGCGCGCACGCGCGGCTTCGAAGCCGGCGTGGTGATTTCGGCTTCGCACAATCCCTGGCACGACAACGGCATCAAGGTCTTCGGCGCCGACGGCTACAAGCTCAGCGACGCCGTCGAGCACGAGATCGAGCGCGAGATTTTCCAGCACATCGCCGAGGGATCCACGCCGCCGGCGCGGCGCCAGGCGCTCGAGGTCAACGAGGCGCTGCACTCCAGCTACGTGGAGTGGCTGGCGGCGCAGGTCAGCGGCACCGACCTGGGCGGCCTCAAGGCGCTCATCGATTGCGCGCACGGCGCCACGTCGCAGTTGGCCGGCGAGGTCATGCGCGCTGTTGGTGTGGAAGCGGTGCTCATGAACACCGCGCCCGACGGGCGCAACATCAACGACGGCTGCGGCGCGCTGCATCCGGAGATTGTGGCCAAAGCCATCGGCGAAGCGTCGGCGTTCGAGCATTACGACCTGGGCATCAGCTTCGACGGCGACGGCGATCGCGCGCTCTTTTCAGACGCCAGGGGCCGCGTGGTGAACGGCGACGGCGTGCTCCTGCTCTGCGCCCGTGTCATGCTCGCCGCCGGCAAGCTGCGCAACGCCACCGTGGTCGCCACCACCATGTCGAACATGGGACTGGAAGCGGCGCTGCGCCACAGCGGCATCCAGATGCTGCGCGCGCCGGTGGGCGACAAGTACGTGCTGGAAGAGATGGTGCGCTCGGGCGCAACGCTGGGCGGCGAGCAGAGCGGCCACATCATTTACCGGGATGGCGACTCCACCACCGGCGACGGCCTGCTCACCGCGCTCCGCGTGATGCAGGTCATGGCCACGAGCGGAAAAAGCCTGGCCGAACTGGTGGGCGACCTGAAGGTCTTCCCGCAGACCATCAAGAACGTGCGCGTGCGCGAGAAGCGCCCGCTCGACCAGATCGCCGCCGTGGCCTCGGCCATCAAGCGCGCGGAACTCGAGCTGGGCGAAGAAGGCCGGGTGGTCGTGCGCTACTCCGGCACCGAGCCGCTGGCGCGCGTGATGGTCGAAGCTGCCGATGAGGCCAAGATGCGCGCCTCGGCCGACGCGATTGCAGGCGTGATTCAGCGCGAGCTGGGCGCGCAGTAGTTGCCAGCTGCCAGTTGCCAGTCTAAGACCCGCTCCGAAGCGGTCTTCAATGCGGGCGCCAGCCTCGCGAAGCGAGCGGCACGAACATATGCCCTCCCCCACCGCCACTGAATGGAATCATCAGCTTAGCGACCGAAGTATGTTCGTGGTCTGTCGATCTAAAGGGGTTAGGGGCAAAGTATATTGCCTAAAGGAATTAGGCGCGCAGTTGTCAAAGAACCAATGCCCGCGCGCGTGTGCGCGGGCCTGCTTTCAAGGGTAGCAGCCTGGGCTGGGCGGATGGGAAGGCCGGGTGAATTTCTCTTCGTCGTGTTTGGAATGAGTTGCGGCGGATTTTGCGTTGGCAGGGGCTTGACACGGTTTTTGTGTCGCTCGCTACGCGAGCTTGGGCGTCGGCGCGCGGTCTACCCACAGCTTACGCTGTGGGCCACTACAGTGCCGCCGGCTTCGCCGGCTGTGCTTGCATGCCCGCGAACCTCGAGATTCTTCAAATCAGGAAACGATGGCTGAGAAACAAACCGAGAACCGATACCAGCGAACTGAGAACCGAGAACTGAGAACCGGGAACTGAACTGGCAACCTGCAACTGGCAACTGACAACTCACGAAAACAGGTTCTTCACCACGAACCACCCGTTCGCGGGCCGCTCCGCCAGCCGCCGCATGAACCAGGGAAACCAGAAGTCGCCGTAGGCCACCAGCACAATGGACTGGTAGCCCTGGCGCGCCAGGCGCAACTGCTCGGCGCGCTGTATTCCGTACAGCATCTGGAACTCGTACTCGCTCCTGGCCAGCTTGCGCTCGGAGGCGTGCTGGATGACGCGCGCGATCAGCGACAAATCGTGCGTCGCAATCGCGGCCCGCAAACCGGCGCGCCGCGCCTTTTCTGACAGGAGCGTTGAGGCGAGGGCAAAGTAGTTTTCGTCCACGTCTTTCTTTTTCGGAAAGGCGACTTCGGGCGGCTCCAAGTACGCGCCCTTCACCAGGCGTATCGCTCCGCCCAGCGGCAGCAGCGCCGCCACGTCGGCCGCGGTGCGCCGCAGGTAGGCCTGCACGCAAACGCCGGTGTTGGCGCCTTCAGCGCGCGAGCGCCGATAAATGGCGAGCGTGCCGTCGACGTACGGGCTTGACTCCATGTCAATCCACACCGTGCTGCGCGGTCCGGCCGTCTCGATGATGCGGCGCACGTTGGCATAGCAGAAGTCGGGGTCGAGATCGAGCCCGAGGTGGGTCAGCTTGATGGAAACTTCCGCCGCCGGGCCGGAGGAGCGCACCGTGCGCAGCACTTCGATGTAGTGGTCGGCGACGCCCGCTGCTTCCTCGCGCCGGGCCACGTTTTCCCCCAGGTGGGTAAGCACGCAGCCGATGCCGTCGCGCGCCAGCGTCGCGGCGGCAGCCAGCGCATCGCCGGCCGATTCGCCGGGCATGAAGCGCGAGACCGTGCGCCGCACGAACCGGTAGCGTGGCGCGCGTTCACGCAGCCAGCGGCTGGTGGAAGCGGCCAGGAACGCGCTGCGCATCACGTTCATGGGCGCGATGGTACCAGACGCCGATTGAACATCGGGTCACGGGCCATGGAGTCGCTGGATGCACGCGCGGTTGACGCGGTCCAATGATCAATGACCCGATGACGCGATGCTCACTGCTTCACCCTCGCAATCTCCGCTTTCAGCTGCGCGCTTTCGATGGGCTTGGTCACGTAGCCATTGAAGCCTGCCGAGATGGCTTTTTCGCGATCGCCGGCCATGGCATAGGCGGTCACGGCGAGCACGGGCACGCCGTTCAGTTTCGGATTCTGCCGGATGCGGCTGAGCACTGCGTAGCCATCGAGCACGGGCATCTGCAGGTCCAACAGGACCAGGTCGGGCACATCGGCCTCCATGCGGTCCAGCGCCTGCTGGCCGTTCTCCGCCAGCGCGACCGTATGTCCCCAGTTTTCGAGAAGCTCGGAGAGCATCTCCTGGTTCAGCGGATTGTCTTCCGCCAGCAGTATCTTCATGCCACCCCTGCCCAGTTTTTGCCCTGCGCGGTGGCGTTGCGAACGCTCTCCAGCAGCCGCGACTGCCACTCGTCGCTCTTATGTAGCAGCGCGCGGGCGCGGCGCGCCACCGTTTCGCGCTCCGGCGGCGTAAGGTCTTTGGCGGTGAGCACCAGAACGGGAATGCGGCGCCAGCCCTCGTTGTCGTGCAGGCGCTCCAGCACCTCAAAGCCGTCCATCTCCGGCATCAGCAGGTCCAGCAGGATGACGTGCACGCTGTTCTCGCGCTCCAGGCACGCAAGCGCTTCCAGGCCGTTGGCGGCCGAAAGGATGCCGAACCCCGCCGGTTCCAGCACCTCGCGCACCAGCCGCAGCATGTCAGGATCGTCGTCCACCGCCAGGCAGGTCAAGGGTTGGCCGGGACGCCCGGCAGTCTTGCGGCGCACCGCATCAAGCAGCTGCTCGCGGTCGACCGGTTTTACCAGGTAGTCGGAGGCGCCGAGCGAAAAGCCCAGCTTTTTCTGGTCGACGATGGAGACCACGATCACGGGAATGTCGGCCGTTTCGGGCGTGTTGCGCAGCTCGAAGAGCGTTTCCCATCCGCTTCCGGTCGGCATCAGCACATCGAGCGTCACCACTGCCGGACGCAGCGTGCGCGCCCTTTCCAGCGCTTCCTTGCCGCTGTTCGCCACCGCCGTGCGATAGCCCGCGTTGGAAAGATGGCTGACCAGCAGCTCGCAGGCGGCCATCTCGTCGTCCACCACCAGAACGAGCGGCGCCTCCGGGGAACCGGCGATTTCGATGGCCTCGGGCGGGGGACCGATGCCGGCAGCCAGTTCCGCGGCCGGCAGGGTGAAGCTGAAGCTGCTGCCCGCACCCGGCTGGCTGCTCACGGTCAGGCTGCCGCCGTGCTGCGCCACCAACCGGCGCGTGATGGCCAGCCCCAGGCCGGTGCCCTCGGTCACACCGCTCGAGGCCTTGCCGACCTGGCGGAACTCCTCGAAGATGACCTTCTGGTCTTCTTCGCTGATGCCCACGCCGGTATCGGTCACCGAGCAGCGCACCATCTTGCCTTCGTTCACGGCCTCGATCGTCACCGATCCGCCCTCGGGCGTGAACTTGATCGCGTTGCTCAACAGGTTGTAGAGCACCTGCTTCACCCGCGTCCGGTCGGCATAAACCGCGATTCCCGGCGCCACCGAACTGCGTACGGTGATGCGCTTCGTCATGGCCAGCGGCCGTGTTGTGGAGAGCACTTCGCCCAGCCCCGCGGCGAGGGCGAACGTCTCCGGCGCCAGCTCCACTTGCCCGGCCTCGATCTTGGAAAGGTCGAGGATGTCGTTGATCAGCTGCAGCAGGTGGCGTCCGCCTCTCTGGATGTGTTCCACCCAGCGCACCTGCTTGGGCTGGAGCGGCCCGGCCACCTGGTCCTTGAGCAGCTCGGAAAACCCCAGGATCGCGTTGAGCGGCGTGCGCAACTCATGGCTCATGCTGGCCAGGAACTGGCTCTTGAGCTGGTTGGCGCGCTCCACCTCCTGGCTGCGGAGTTCAACCTCGTGTTTGCGCCGCTCGGCTTCGTCCTGGAAATGGCGGCGAATGGCGACCTCGCGGTTCAGTCGAAGGAAGATGAAGATCACCAGCAGGACTGAAAAGCCGCCGCCCGCCAGCAGAATGATGGCGACCGAACGTGCATCGGCCTGGGCCATGGCCTCGCGGTCCTGCAGCAGCGTCCTTTCTTCTTCCACGACATCATCGAGTAGCATTCGAGCGTCGCGGGAAAGCTGTGGCCCCCCGCTGGAGCGCACGAATTCAATCGCCGCTGCTTCTCCCTTGCTCTGACGCAATGCCGCGCCCTGCTCCAGCCGCTGCAAGCGCGCGCGCAGGAGGGGCTCGATACCCGCCAGCCGGCGTTGTTGCACCGGATTGTCTTTGGTGAGCTGGTTCAGGTCCTCTAAGTGCTGCCACACGCGCGCGGAATGCATGTGGAAGGCGTCCAGATAGGGCTGGTCGCCGGTCAGCAGGAAATCGCGCTGCTCGGCTTCGGCGGCGCCCAGTTCCGCAAGGACCTGCTCAACCGACTGGATCACGATGTAGGTGTGGCTGACCCAATGGGCATTCACAGTGAAACCCGCGGTTTGCCGGTACCCTACGATCCCGACCGTAACCAGGGCCACTATGGTGCCAAGAAAGAGGATCGCCAGCTTCGTGTCCTGCAGCCGGTGCATCGCTGCCTCCCAAGTGCGCGGCGCTTGCGGGAATGCACTCAGTCCCCGGTGCTACTTACAACGTTTCAGGCCATGAAAGTGCTTTACAGCGTGAGGCTTGCGGCAGGGCAAGCTTAGCCGGGGCACGGTGCCGGTGTCCACGCAAAACAGGACTCTAGGGGAATGTCGGGGAGGCCAGGTGCGTCAAAATGCGTCAGAGCGTGTACAGAGGCCTATTTTGAGTAAAATACGCGTCCACGCATCCGTGGAAAATTCCATTTTGGCAGGCAGGTTTGCCGTGGGACTGACAACATACGCCAGATCGGATTTTGGTGTGATGCGCGCTGCCTCTTTCGATCCCGACCGCAAGGTTCTGACCGGCTGGAAGGAAATCTCCGCTTACTTACAAAAGAGCATTCGCACGGTGCAGCGCTTTGAGGAGCTGCAGCGCCTGCCGGTACGCCGCGTTGCCGGCAAGCGGCGCGGGCTGGTCACCGCCTACACCGACGAGCTGGACCAGTGGCAAAAGGACTGGACCGTGCTTCGCCACCGCGCGGTCGCGGCCGACGCCGGCGACTTCCGGCTGATGTTCGAACAGGCGCTCGATGCCATCCTCATCACCGATGACCGGCGCATGATCGTCGAAGTGAATCCCGCCGCCTGCCGGCTGCTGCGCCGCGAACGCGACGAGCTTGCCGGGACGCGGCTGGATACGATCACTCCGCCGGAGCTGGCGCCGCACCTGAGCCTGATGTGGGAGCGCTTTCTCGCGGAGGGTTCGCTGCGCGGCGTCTTCCGCCTGCGCCGCGGACAAGGGGACGACCTGGTAGTGAACTTTGCCTGGCGGGCGCACTATCGGCCGGGCCGCCACTTCAGCGTGCTGCGTCCGGTGCCGGCGCACGATCCACAGCGCGAGGACTGCCCGTAGACTCGGGCCGCCTCTTGAGCGGACAAGCCGGATGCGCAGACCTTGCTACGCCGACGCGGCGACGTCCGTCTGCAACGCGGGGCTCCGCAGCACGCCCTCGGTCAGCGCTTCGGCCACGAACCGCACCAGCTCGCGCGGCAGGAACGGATGGAACATGCAGGGCACGCCGCTGGTGCGAATGAATTCTTCGACCTCGTCGTCGCACGCCGCCAGGGTGAGCGCGATGCGGCGCTCCAGGCCGGGATGGTGACGCGCCAGGCAGCCGTGGATGTGCGGCGCGGCCCAGCCGTCGGCGGTAATGTCGTTAATCAGCAGCAGGTCGGGCGTGCCGGTTTGCAGCCGGTCCACCGCGTCGGACCAGGAGGGCAGCGCCAGCACCCACGCGCCCGCCTTCTCCAGGATGCGTTTCTCTACTTCGATCACGGCGCTGTGCGAACCTACGATCATCAGGTGCGAGCCGGCGAGCGGGCCCGGATCCGGAGAGGCGGCTTCGGCTACTGGCGCTTTCGCTACGGGCGGCTTCACTTCTTCTGTTTCGCGAGCCGCGGGCGCTTCGACAGCCGGCGCTGGGGACGCCGCGGCCGGCGCCGGAGCGCTGGCTGCGCGCTCGCGCTCGGCGATCGCGCCGGTCAACGTGTTTGACGTCCACATGCCGAACGCGACGGTTGCGCTCAGCGACGGCGGCGTTGCGGTCCGCTCCACCGGCGGCGCACCGATCGTTACTTGTACTTGTGGCGGACGCGTTGGTTGCGGCTGATGCACTGGCTTGGGTTGCCGCGCAGCTTGCGACTGAGGAGCCGGCAGCGGCGGTTGCGCCGCTTTCGGCGTCGGCACGGGACGCGGCTGCGCGGCGGGCTGGGGCTTCGGGGTCAGCTCTCCCAACACCGGTTGCGCCACCACGGGGCGCCTGAGCACGGGACGCAGCAGGGAAATTTTCAATGACGTCAATACCGGCACCTGGAAGCGCCACTCGAGCAGGACGAGGCCGGTGAGGATCGCGGCCGAGCAGAGCAGGAAAATCAGGCCCGCGGGCATGTGCGAGGGCGCTTCCGGCGGAACGGGCGCCATTTGAAAACGCACTTCCAGGCCCTCGGGCGTCTTGTACCCGAGCTGATTGATGACAACTTTTTTCGGGTGCGCGGCGTTGTAACCGCGCGTGTTGACGTACTGGACTTCGCGCTCGGCTGTGTCTTTGCGGGCCTGCCCGAGCACCTCTGATACGCCTGCGAGTCCGAACCATGCCAGGACCGCGATCGTCCCGGCGGCCGCCGAAGCCGTGCGCCGCGTGATTTTCATCAGGACTGCGGGGTTCGACCAGAGCTGCGGCCAGTATCTGCCCGGCTGACTGTGCGTGGAATTACTAAGTGAATACCCGCTGTGGAAAAACCAGCAATCAGCACTTAACAGTCGGCATTCAGACCCTGAACCCTGCGGAATTGTCCAGCTTGGGAGCAGCTAGGTGCTGACCGTGGCCCCCGCTGCCCGCTCGGCTGCGAGCCGCAGAGTGACCCTGGGAAGATCGTGCGGCAGGTCGAGCAGGTATTGGCGGAATTCCAGCACGGCGCGGCAGCCGTCGGCGTACCCCTGCAGGATGGCGGGCGCGGTGATGCGGCCGTCGAAGTCGAGCACGGTGGGCGCCAGCGGCGTCTCGGGACATACCGTGAACGCCTTCAGATAGCGATAGCGCCGCGCGCCCAGCTCGATGGTTACCTGTTCGGGGCGCAAGTTCATCGGCGCCGCCGAGGCCTCACAGAGTCCGTTGATGTTTTCCAGGAAGCGCAGGTCGGCCTTCACGTTCTGCGCCACCAGCACTTCCAGGGCGCGCAGGCCCACGTCGAGAAAACTCATGCGCCCCGTCTGCGCGGGCGCGTGCCGCGGCTCCACCATGATGAGGAACAGCACCTCGGCGCCCAGGCGGATGGCGGGGCGGATCGGCTGGTTGGCCACAATGCCGCCGTCGGTCCAGTCATGCTTTTCCATCTGGACCAGTTCGTAAACCAGCGGAAATGCCGACGAGGCGATGACCGCGCGGAACAGGTCTTCGGCCGTGCGTACCTCGTTGCGCACGAAGTCCACGTCGACGCCCGGATCGCGCGCCAGCTCGCCGGCATTGGCGTTGGTGAAGAACTGCACTTCGCCGTTGCGTATGTCGCTGCTGGTCACGACTACGCGAATGGGGGAAGCGCGCAACCCGGCCGCCGGAATGCAATCGCGCAGATAGTTCGACCGGTCGAAGTTGGCGAACAGTCCGCTGCGCAGCGGCAGGCGCAGAAACTTGTGCCCGAGCAGGCTGATGGGACGCCGCAGCAGCCATCCCAGCGCGCCCAGCAGCGCCAACGACCCGAGCAGAAGCAGGCGCTCGTCAATCGGAAGACGCACGATGCCGCTGCGCCCCAGGTGCAGGTGCATCGCCACGAAGATGCTCCACACCACGGCGAGCACCACCGCGTTGCCGGCGATGGAAGCGAGAATCTTTTCCGTGCGCGGCTTCCAGTGCTCGTGCCGCAACTGCCGGCGCAGCAGGATCAGCAGGTAGGGAAAGCTGTCGTAGAACCACATCACCACCAGCCCGGCCAGTCCCAGGGAGAGCCACGCCAGGCGGGGGTGCTCCAGGTGGACGTAAACGTTCTTCTGATACAGCCAGGCTCGCGCCAGGTTTCCAAAGCCGGCGGTGGCCGCGATCAGCCCCGCCAGCATGACCAGATAGCGGCCCCAGTCGATGCCCACCGCCGTGGAGGTCACCTTGAACCAGGCGTCCACCGCGGGTTCCGCGTTGCCCACCAGGGTGCTCGATTGCGCCGCGTACGAGCCCGCATTGATGCTGCCCACCGACGTTGACGTGAGGATGTGGGTTGGCAGGGCAGCGTCCTGGAACGCGAGCAGCACGCCCGCTTCGTAGGCGCCGCGCGCGCCGCCGCCGGAGAGCACCGCCGCAATGCGCCCCGGCGATCGCGACCAGAGTTGCGCTGTATCGGCGGCCAGGCCGGCGCGAAACTCGGCGCGCCGCGCCTGCAGGACCTGGCGCGCCGCGCCGATTTGCAATTGGGCAGAGCTCCGCATTGCTCCAAGCATAAGCCGGAACTCCAAACCCGGGCCGCAAACCCGGCCGAGTCCAGTAACCGGAGTCCAACCGCATGCCAGCCCGAATCGCCCGCGTCCTGCCACTTCCGTCAGGGGAGATTCAGACCCTGTCGAACAGGCGATTACTCTTTGAACACCAATGTGCTAGCGGGAAAAATGCAGATTTTCATAGATACATTTCAAATATAGGAAAAGGGACGAGAAGGTTATCCAAGGTGTCAACAACCGCCATTGTGGGATGAACGACTTGCGGGCAGGTACTTTGGAACCCAAGCTGCTAAGTTGAAGTTCGTACGTGTTCCCCCAAGTAAAACACAGTTTTGGAGGAGAGATGGAGCGCGACTTCCGTCTTACGAGCAGGACATGGGTTGTTCTGGCGCTGGCCCTGGCGCTGGCGATTCCAGGATTGGCCCAGACCAGCCGCGGTACGCTCACCGGCACAGTCACAGATCCGACTGGCGCCGTGGTAGCGAACGCAGCCGTCACCATCAGCAACGCGGCAAATGGAACCAGCCGCAGCACCACCAGCAACAGCGCCGGCATCTACCGCTTCGACGCGGTTGACCTGGGCGTGTATGACGTTTCGGTCAAGGCCAAGGGCTTTGCCGAATCGAAAGCGGTGGGCGTGAACGTGCCCGCCGTCGTGGTCACCGCGCTGGACATCGCCCTGAAAGTGGGCGCCAGCACCGAGACCGTCACCGTGGAAGCGACGCGGCAGGAAGTGCTGCAGACCACCGAGCAGGTGCGCGGCGGCAACTACACACCGCGGACCATCCAGAACATTCCCCTCGCCGGCCTGGACTCGCTGGCGGTGCTCACGCTGATTCCCGGCGTCACCACTCCGACGACCAGCTTCAGCAACGGCACGTTCAACTTCGTGGTGAACGGGCAGCGGCCGCGCGGCAACAACTTCATGATTGACGGCGTGGAGAACAACGACATCTCCGTCGCCGGGCCGGCCAACACCATCACCAACTACAACGCGGTGCAGGAAGTTTCGGTTCAGACCACCAACTTCACCGCTGAGTTCGGACGCGCCGGCGGCGCGGTCATCAATCAGGTGACCAAGTCCGGGACGAACTCGTTCCACGGCAACGTGGAGCACTACTACCTGAGCAACGCCTTCAACGCCACCAGCAACGACGATCGCCTGGGTGGCCTGAAGCACCCGGCCAAGTACGTGGAGAACATCCCCGACTTCACCGCCGGCGGACCGGTGATCATTCCGGGCCTTTACAACGGCAAGAACAAGACGTTCTGGTTCGCCGCCGGACAGTGGGACCGCCAGTATCAGGGCGGCCAGCTCAACATTCGCGTTCCCACGGCGTCGGGTTTCGCGACGCTGCAGGCGCTGGCGTCGTCGTGCCCGAACGTGGCCACCTATCTCCAGGCCCTCGGCCCCATCCGCGGTGGCGATACGCTTTCTCCGACCACGATCAGCATTGCTGCTCCGGCCGGCACGACCACGTGCAATGGCACGCTCCGCACGGGCCAGAGCATCACCACCGGCCTGTTCTCGCGCATCGAAGCCGAACCGTTCCTCGACAACAACCACATCATCCGCATCGACCACGTCGTTTCGGCGAAGCAGAACATGACGTTCCGCTGGCTGTATGACGACAGCATTCAGACGCCGAACGGGCTCGCCAGCCTGCCCGGCTTCGACAACGCCTTTAAGGGCCGCACACTCTCCGGCACCTGGGCCGATACCTATGTGCTCAGCCCCAGCTGGACCAACGAATTCCGGTTCAACTATGGCCGCATCAACTTCGGCTTCCCCAGTGCCGCGCCGGACGCGTTCCACAATGACCTGCCGCGCTACACCATCACCGGTGTGACCGGCTTCGGTCTGATGACCAACATCCCGCAGGGACGTATTGCCAACAACTGGCAGTACCAGGACACCATGACCAAGGTGGAGGGCACGCACACCTTCCGGTTTGGCGGCGACTTCCTGCGGCAGATCGCGGCCCAGGACCCGCCGTTCAACTTCCGTGGCTCGTTCAGCTATGCGGCGAGCACCGGCGTTGGAGCGGCAACCGCGCTGGCCAACTTCATCGACAACTTCGGCGGCAACGGCGGCAGCCTCAACAAGCAGTTCGGTGTGGCCCGCTATCGTCCGAACCTCTTCCGCCAGTCCTACTTCTTCCAGGATGCGTGGAAAGTCCGCTCGGACCTGACGCTGAACCTTGGCCTGCGTTATGAGAACTTCGGCACTCCGGTGAACTTCTTCACCGTGGCCGCCTTCACCAACTACGACCCGGTGAACTTCGCCGCGCCGCACAAAGTGAATGCGGACAACAACAACTTCGGTCCGACCGTCGGCTTCGCGTGGAATCCGCGTGGCAGCTCCGGCTGGCAGCACGCCCTGTTCGGAGACGGCAAGACGGTTGTCCGCGGCGGCTACCAGGTGACCTACGACACTTGGTTCAACAACCTGCTGTCGAACATCGCCGGCTCTTCGCCGAACACCCTGGGCGGCTCCATTGCGTCCATCCAGAACGCGGCGAATCCTCGCGGTTCGGGGAACTTCTCCGATCAGTTCGCCGGCATTACGGCGACGCCTCCGACCAAGGAGTCGGCGCAGAGCAGCTTGTTCGATCCCAACATTCGCAACCCGTACACGTATCACTATTCGCTGGGCGTCCAGCGCGAGGCCCCGCTCGGCATGATCTTCGACGTGTCGTACGTGGGCACGGCAGGGCGCAAGCTCTTCCGCACGCTCGACATGAACCCCATCGTGAACGCCGCGACCGGCGACCGCCTGCATCCGGAACTGCAGTCTCCGGGCACGGTCAATGGTCTGTCGCACGCCAGCCAGGGTGTCCGCTCCATCCGGTGCGCCTGCGTCAACTCGCGTTACGACGCGCTGCAGGTCAACGTGAAGCGGCGCTTCAGCGCCACGCCGGTGGGCACCATGGCGGTGGAAGGCTCCTACACCTGGTCGCACACCTTCGACGCGGGCTCTGAGGCGTTCGCTACCGCGAACACCAACAGCTCGTTCCAGTCGATCGCGCAGGTGCTCGGGCCGCAGTTCTCACGCGTTGACTACGCTGACTCCGATCTCGATCGCCGGCAGCGCCTGGTCATGAACTTCGTGTGGGATGTGCGTGGACCGAAGACGGGAGTGCTCAGCTATATCCTGGGTGGCTGGTCGCTCTCGGGTATTCCGCGGTGGCAGACGGCGGCTCCGTTCACCATGCTGAACGGTACGGACCGCAACTCTGACGGCCAGGCCGGTCCGGACCGTCCGGATGTCGGCAACCCGAACGCGCCGCTCAACACCCGCGCCACCTCGGTGGCCACCAGCGTGTGCGCCAGCGGCCTGCGCAACATTGACACCAGCGCCTGCGTCACGGCGAACGATGTTCACTGGATCGTGGGAACCGGGAACCCCACGGCCGCGACCATCCGCCGCAACAGCCAGCGCAGCAACGGCTTCGACATCGTCGATGCGAACGTGATCAAGCACTTCAAGATTCGCGAAGGCATGGATCTGCAGTATCGCCTCGAGATGTTTAACGCCCTCAACACCATCAACTTCACGGGCGTTCCCGCGGTCACGGTTGCGTCGTCGTCTTCTTTCTACGACTTCACGCAGCTGGCCGCCAGCGGCCGCACGATGAGGATGGCGCTTAAGTTCACCTGGTAAACCCCTGCATCCTCCAGGTGGCCCCGGAGATTTTCTCCGGGGCCTTTTTTCTTTCGGCAAGCAGCCGGCGCTCAGCACTCAGCCGAGAACGATTGCGGAACCGCCGAATTTGATAGGCCTTCGTCCACCGGCGGATGCCGTCCGTCGTGTTTGCTTTTGAGTTTCAATTCCGCTCGGCAATCTGGCCCATTTGACGCATTGAATGCGCCGCTCATCGCTGCCAAATCCCATATCTTCCTTCCACATTTACATAACTCACCATTCATAACGCGGATTGGCCGTTCATCACCACACTCATCCCTTCGTCACATCGAGGAAACTCATTGTCCCGGACACTGGTCCCCCCGCTTCCTGGCTCGCTCTGAAATGCGGAATTCACGCCTGTTTCGCGCGCCTCTGGCACACAAGTGCGGCCTGTAGATTGAGCAACTTACGGCAGCAGCTTTGGAAGTGCGGCTGCAAAAAGCAGCGATGTTCCCTCAGCACCAAATTTTTGGAGGAGAGATGGAGCGCAACTTCCGCAACACTGTTTCAATTGTGCTGATCGCGGCCCTGGCCATGTTGCTGGCCATTCCGGCGTTGGCGCAAACCAGCCGCGGCACCCTGACAGGGACCGTGACTGATCCCAGCGGCGCCGTGGTCGCGAACGCCACGGTCACGCTGACCAATACCGCGACCACCGTCGCGCGCACCACCGAAACCAACAGCGCCGGCGTGTACCGCTTCGACGCGGTTGATCTTGGCGCCTACACCGTCGCGGTGAAGGCCGCCGGCTTCGCCGAGGTGAAGGCGAGCACCACCATCAACGCCGAGCGCACTTCCAGCTACGACTTCCAGCTGCGCGTCGGACAGGCGAGCGAAACGGTGACGGTAGAGTCCGCCGCCGCGCAGCTCCAGACCGAAGAGACCGTCCGCGGGGGCGCGATCCAGCCGCACGACCTTCTCAACCTGCCGATCATCGCGCAGAACTCGCTGAACCTGGTGCTGGTGCTTCCCGGCGTGGTCCGCTCGCGCCAGGGGGGCTCGCTCGACAGCGGCATCGGCTCGGTGAACGGCGCGCGCGCCCGCTCCAATCTGTTCCTGATCGACGGCGCGCTGAACCAGGACATCTCCGTGGCCGGCCCGGCTTTCACCATCACCAACAACGACGCGATCCAGGAAGTGGCGGTCCAGACGTCGAACTTCACCGCCGAATTCGGGCGGGCGGGCGGCGCAGTGGTGAACCAGATCACCAAGGGCGGCACCAACAGCCTGCACGGCACCGTGGCGGAGGTCTATCAGAGCGAAGTGCTGAACTCGGCCACGCAGACGCAGCTCAACGCCTTCTTCAACGCCGGTCAGACGGGCGTGCTGAAGCCGGCCTACAAGGAAAACATCCCCGCCTTCACCATCGGCGGGCCGGTGATCATTCCCCACCTTTACAACGGGAAGAACAAGACGTTCTTCTTCGGCGCCGGGCAGTGGGACCGCTTCTCCTCCGGCGGCGTGCAGCAGGACTTTACACTTCCCACGGCGGCGGGCATCGCAACCCTGCAGCCGCTGGCCGCGACATGCCCCAACGTGGCCCTGCTGCTCACCACGCTGAATGGCGAAGTTGCGCCCACGGCGCTGGGTGCTCCGATCAGCATTGCCATTCCAAACCAGATCGCGAACACCTCGTGCGGTGGTGGCGCGCGCGCCGGCCAGTCGGTACAAGTCGGCACGTTTAGCCGATTCGCACCGTCGCTCGTGCTCGACAACAATCACTCCGTGCGCATCGACCACGTGGCCTCGCAGAAGCAGACCCTGAGCTTCCGCTGGCTGTATGACGACACCACCGCAACCGCCTCGTTCATCGGCCTTGTCCCTGGCTTCGACAGCAACTTCCAGGGCCGCACGCTGAGCGCGACGTTCAACGACACCTACATCATCAACAACACCTGGACGAACGAGTTCCGCTTCAGCTTTGAGCGGTTCAACTTCCAGTTCCCGCTGGCGGATTCCAACGGCATCGGCGCCACGCTGCCGGAAATCACTATCTCCGGCCTGTTCGCCTCGGGCAACAACCTGGGTGTTCCATCCACCTTCCCGCAGGGGCGCGTGGCCAACAGCTTCCAGTACCAGGACACGATGTCGAAGGTGGCGGGTAAGCACACCTTCCGCTTCGGCGGCGAAGTGCTTCGCCAGCTGGCGCGGCAGGTCGCTCCGTTCAACGGTCGCGGTCAGATTGCCTACGCCAACTTCACTCCCAACGCCGCTCAGCAGGTGTTCACTGGCGGCTCCATTACCGGCCTGGCTAACTTCGTCGACGATTTCGTGACGTCGGCCTCGAACGTGGCGGCGATCTCGTTCGGCAGCGGCCTGTATCGTCCGAATCTGTTTACTTACGGCCTGTTCTTCCAGGACAGCTGGAAGTTCACGCCCAACCTGACGATTTCGGCCGGGTTGCGCTACGACAACTTCGGCCAGCCGGCGAACATCTTCAAGTTCCCGGCGTTCACCGGGTTCTGCGACGCCTGCGTGAACGACGGCAAGCGCGTGAACCAGGACAACAACAACTTCGGCCCGAACCTTGGCTTCGCCTACAACCCGCAGTGGTCGAATGGGTTCCTGGGCAAGCTGACGGGCAGCGGCCGGACGGTGATCCGCGGCGGATACGCGGTGAGCTACGACACGTTCTTCAACAACATGTTGTCGAACATGGCGGCCGGTTCGCCGAATGCCTTGACCAACCTGAACATTCCGGCAGCGCCGTCGGCAGCCACTCCACGCGGTTTGGGGAACATCCGCAACATCATCCCCACGTTGCAGCCTGTAGCCATCACGCCGCTCTCCACCGTGACGTCGGTTTTCAACCAGAACATCCGCAACCCCTACGCCAACCGCCTCTCGTTCGGAGTTCAGCGAGAGACGTTCGGCAACATGGTGGTGGACCTGTCGTACGTCGGCCTGCTGGCGCGGCAGCTGTTCTACACCAACCCGCTCAACCCGCAGCTCCCCAACGCGACCAACACCGCGCCGGGCGCGCGCTTGTTCCCGAATCGGGGCATTATCCAAGTCCGCGACTCGGGCGCAACCAGCAACTACCACTCCATGCAGTTGGGCGTGAAGCGGCCGCTGCGTTGGACGCCACTGGGTGAGATGGGCTTCACCTCCAACTACACCTGGTCGCGCAATATGGACACGGCATCGGAGATCTTCGCCACCAACTCGTCGGCGCAGAACCCCTCGCTCTCGCCGGCGCTTCATCCGCTGAAGGAGTTCGACTACGGCCCGTCGGACAACGACCGTCGCCACGCCTGGGTCACCGCGTTGCAGTGGAACGTGCGCGGCCCCAAGAATGGCGTCCTCGGTCAGGTGCTGGGTGGCTGGAACTTCTCGCCCATCATCACCGTCCAGAGCGGCATTCCGTTCACGGTGCTCCAGGGTGCGGGCGCTGACCGCGATTTCGACGGCTCGACCATCGGTGATCGTCCGGACATCGGCAACCCCAATGCTCCGGTCAACACGCGTGCGAGGAGTGTCGCGATTGCGACCTGCTCCACCGGGTTCCAGAACATTGACACGCTGGCCTGCGTCACGACCAACGACGTGCACTTCGTCCTAGCCAACGGCGGCAGCCAGCCCGTCAAGGGTATTGTGGAAGGCCGCAACGCCAACTACACGCCGGGACAGATGGTGGTGGATGCCAACATCATCAAGCAGTTCAAGCTGACCGAGCGCTGGAAGTTCGAGTACCGCGCTGAGATATTCAATCTCACGAATACTCGAAACGTGGTCACGCCTTCCACGCGAATCAACGTGAACACCACCGCTGCCGGTCAGTTCATCAACTACAACCTGCAGAACCTCGGCCTTACCGCCCAGGGCAATGCGGTCGGCAGCCGCATTATCCGCATGGGCGTGAAGCTGATCTTCTAGTCTTGAACCTGGTAACCCCTGCATCCTCCAGGTAGCCCCGGAGAAATTCTCCGGGGCTTTTTTCTTGCCTGCTGGAGCCAAGCTGCCCTCGGCCTGGCCGCCACCGATTCGCCCAGTCCTGATTTGGGAATTTCACCGGCTCCAGTGAGTGTCCTTTTGTGGCATTACGCTGGCGTCCAGACACGCCCGTGTAGATGCTTTATCCATGCACAACGCGAAAGTTCTGGGGGGCGCGCCCGGCGAACAGGCCACGGACGGCGCGCCGACGGTCGCCCTCGACGCGGGTGTTTTGCGCTCACTGAGCGCGCCTGGAAACGCCGACCTCACCGTGCGCCTGCTGAGTCTGTTCCTTTCCGACACGCCCGGCCGTGTGGCCGAGCTTCTGCGCGCGGCTGACCTGGAGCACCGTGATACGGTGTGCCGGATCGCGCACTATCTGCACGGCAGCGCTGCCTGCGTGGGCGCGAACGAGATGGCGGGACGCTGCGGTGAGCTGGAGAAGCAGAGTGGCTGCGCATCGCACGGGGACCTGAGGCTGCTGGCCACCGCCATTGCGAACGCTTTTTCCCACGCCGAGGCGGAGGCGCGCGACTGGCTGGCGCAGGCGAGGACCGAGCCGTGAGCGCCGCGGCCACGTCCATGGGCGCGCTGGCCGAACGGCGTCCTGCGCCGGTCCGCATTCTGCTGGCCGACGATCATCCGGTGGTGCGGATCGGCCTGGCCAACCTGCTGAAGTCGCGTCCCGGATACGTGCTGGCCGGCGAAGCGGCCGATGCCCGCCAAACGCTTGACCTGGTCCGCAGGCTCAAGCCCGACGTGCTGCTGCTCGACCTCGCCATGCCGGATCTGTCGGCCGGCATTGACGTGCTGCGCCGCCTGACTTCGGCGCACAGGTCGCTGCGCGTGGTCGTCGTCTCCGCTTATACCGGGCGGGACCAGGTCCACCAGGTTTTGCAGATGGGCGCGCGCGGCATCGTCGCAAAAGTATCGGCGGCGCGCGAGGTGCTCGACGCCATCGATGCCGTGCTCCATGACCGCTACTGGCTCGGCGGACAGGTGGCCGGCAGCCTGGCCGACATCCTGCGCACGGCCGGCCCCGAGCCCGAACGCCCCGCCCCGCGCCGCCGCTTCCGGCTGACCGCGCGCGAGCTGGAGATCGTGGGCGCGGTGCTCGAGGGCGGCACCAACCGCGACATCGCGCAGCAGTTCTCCATCAGCGAAGAAACCGTGAAGCGTCACCTCACCAACATCTTCGACAAGACCGGCGTTTCCACCCGCCTCGAACTGGCGCTCTTCGCAATCCACCACCAGCTCGTTCCGAAACGTTAGTCACCGGCCGTCGCCCGCGCCAAACTTTCGGAACTTCCGCCGCGGTTACCGTCGTGGGACGCTCTACCACCCTCTCGTGATTCTGCGTTTCAGCGCCACCGCCTACTCTGCACATCAGGACGGAGCACAGCTCCTCATCATGCAAGGAGAATTGGTCATGACACCCGAGGCGGAAGCGAACACCGGCGGCAATCTGCGAACGATGCAGGCTGCGCGCAATAAAACAATCCTGGTCGCCGACAGCGATCCTGTGAGCCGCGAACTGTTGCGCGAACTGCTGCAGTCACGCGGTTATGCCGTCATCGAGGCATCGACCGGCCAGCAGGCCTATGACGACGTCATGGACCTGCACCCGGACCTGGTCGTGATGGAACTATACCTGCCGGAGCTGCACGGGCTGACTGTGGCGCGCCGGTTGCGCACTGAGCCACAGTTTGCTGGACTGAAGATGATCGCCGTCAGCACCGTTCCTTACGACGATTGCGCCGCCCAGGCGCTGAGCGCCGGCTTCGATCGTTATATCGCGAAGCCCGCGCCGCTGCGACATCTGCTGGCGGTGGTTGAGCAGGCGCTGCGATGAGCGCCGCTCCCCAGCTTGCTCGACGCTGCCGCTGCTTGCGGCTGCACTTGCGCCGCCTGGCCCGGGCCGCTCGCGCCAAGCGCGCCGCGCGCGCGCCGCTGCCTGACGGCGGCAGCTTCGCGCGCCCGCTGCCGGCCCGGCAAAGAACGTAGGCCCGGCGCGACCGGTTCGCCGGGCCCTGCGGTTTTCGAATCCGGATCTAGTTCGCCGCCGCGCCGCTTTCGTATTCCTTCAGGATGACGGGCGAGATGAACTTCTGGTCAGGCGGATGGAAGCTCGCCGTCTGCCGCGCCTGGCTGAACGCATTCTTCGCTTCCAGCAACAGCCGGCGCTCCTTGCTGCCCAGGTAGTAGCGCGTGATCTTGCTGGCGCCGATGTAGAAAAACCCCAGCCCGGTCTTGGTGCCGCCGAACTCGATGTATTCCTTGATGTGGACCTCGGAATCTTCGAACTGTCCGCTGTAGAACTCGCCGATGCCGCGTGCCAGCAGAGTATCGGCGTCGGCGGTCGCGGCGGCACTCGGCTTCTCATTCGCCTGCGGCCTGGGCAGCGCGCGCAAGCCGCCGCGCGCCGTGACGTTCGCCGGCTCCACACCCAGTACGGCGAGATACTTGCCGCGAGCCAGCGCCATGTCACCTTTGCTCTTGGCCGCTTCCGCCTCCTCCAGAGTCTTTGCGACGTCCAGGGTACGGGTAGGCAGCTTCACTGCGCCGACCACCTTCGCTGGCTGCAGGGCGCTGCCCGACTGCCCGCTCAGTCCCGCGCCGCCGCCCGACGTCGTGATTGCGCCTCCGCCGGCCTGATGCGAGCCGCCTCCGCCGGCCGCGCTTGCCAGTTGCTGCTGTTGCCTCTTTTCAGCTTCGGCGGCCGCGGCCATCAATTGCTGCGTCTGCGAAAGCTTGCCGCGCGGATCGCCCGGGCCATCTGCCCTGATCGCGATCGCCTCGTTAAAACGCTCGGTCGCGGCGCGGTAGTCCTTGGCTTCCAGCGCTTTGTTCCCGGCGGCCATCGCCTGCTCGTACTGGTTGATCTTGGCGAGATAGTCCTTGGCTTCGCCCGCCTTGCCGCCGGTGATCAGCAGGAAGCTGACCTTCGCGTCGCCGAAATTGCCCGCCTGGTACGCCGCCACGGCCTTCTGGAAGGCGGCCACCTGGCCCGCCTCGGTGCGCGCGGCGTTGATCTTGGCCAGATACGATCGCGCTTCGTCCAGGTGGGGGCCGTCTTTGACGTTTCGGAATTTCTGCTCGGCGTCTTCCAGTTGACCCGACTGGAAGAAGCTCACAGCCTGGCTGAAATTGTCTTCGTACTTCTTTTTGACGCGCGCGGCCTCCTTGGTCATGACGTTGCACATCATGACGACGTCGCCGTTCTTGTATTTCGGATCTTCCGCCGCGATCGCGCAGTAGAGCTGCGCCGCCTCTTCGAAGCGGCCTTCTTTGCCGGCCTGGTCGGCCAGCTTCCACTGCTCGCCCTTCTTGTCGGCGAAGGCAGACGTCGCTCCGAGCGCCAGCAGCAGCGCGACCGCGAGGGCGTTAGTAGCTCTTGAGTAGCTTTTCAACATCAATCTGCTCGAAGACGGCATTGTACGCGCCGGGAACTTCATTGCTCGCCTTCACCTGGTCGCTGCGCTCGGCGCCATCGGGACCCGCGACCACGATGGTGTAGTCGCCCGGCGGAACCGCCACGCGCACAGGTGTCTGCTGGTTTACTTCGATCTTGCGTCCTTTGGCCGGCTGCAGATACTTCACCGTGCACCACGGCACCGCGTTGACTTCGATATACGTCGTTGCCGGCGGGGGACCGGAAAGCCTCTGGTACACGACGAACCCGAGCGCCAGCACCACCACGGCTGCGACCGCTGCCAGAATCAGCTTCAGGTTCTTCGACGCGGCGGGCGCGGGCGCCGGCGGCGGAACATGCCGCGCGGGCGCCGGGGCGGCGGCCGCTTTCGCCGGGGCCGGCGCAGCCGCTGGAGCAGGCGCTTCCGCCGGCGCGACGCTTCCGGCCACCATGGTGTGCTGCGCGGGCGGCGCCGCCGTGCTGCGCGCCGGCGCCGGAACGGGCTCGGCCGCCGGCTCTTCGTACGAGCCCGCGATCATCGTCTGCTGCGCCGCCGAGGCCGCGCTCTCCGCGGTCACGACTTTGTCAAGTTGCGCGCCTTTCTTCTGCCGCTCCAGCGCGCTGGCCGCCTCCTTGCGCAGCGACTGGACCTGGTTTCCCAGCTCCGCCGGAGCATGCGGCAGCATATCGGCCACACCGTCGAGCGACTTCATCACCGCCGCGTACTGCCGCGCCAGCAGCAGCGTGCGCGCATCACGGATGGCGCGCTCCACGGCGGTCTTGGCGATGCCGGCGCGCTTGCTCTCGACCTCGGTCGTCGCAGCCGCGATCTCCGGCGTCTCGCCGTGGGCCTTGCGGCAGGTAGCGACAATTTCCAGCGCCGCCTTGAAGTCGCCGCGCCCGCTGGCCGCGCGCGCTTTCTCCAGGGCGCTGACGATACTCTGCAGCCGCTCCTGCTCGCCGCGCGCGCCTTCCAGTGCCGCGCAGAATTCCGCCGAGCGCGCGAACCGCTTGGGCTGCGACTCGAGGAAACCGACAGCTTCGTCGAACTTGCGCGCCTCCACCAGCCGCTTGCTGCGCGTGATGGCCGCGTCGATCTTCTTGCGCTCGTCGTCGGCGGCGCGCTGCGCCTGCGTGAGCAGCAGTCCCAGTTCTTCGTCCTTGGTCTCGCCCACCGTGGCCTGCAGCAGCGCGATGGCCTGCTCGTACTCGCCCTCGCCCATCAGCTTCTGCGACTCCTGCGCCACGCTCTCCACCTTCTGCCGCCGCGCCGCCTGTGCCGCTTCATCGCGCGCGAACTGCAGCATGTCGGTGATCTCGCCAGCGCCCTCCATCACCGCGTGCGCCGCTTCCAGGATGCTGACCGCCTTCTGGTAGTCCTTGCGGCGCAGCGCGTCTTTTGCCTCGGCGATGACCTTGCTCTTGCGCTGCTCCAGTTCCTGGCGCTCGGCGCTGTCGCGCACGATCGCCATCAACACCTGGAGCCGCGGCTCGCCCGGAACTTTTTGCAGCGCTTTCTCCAGGATTTCGAGCGCCTTCTGCGCCTCGCCTTTGTCGAGCAGCTGGCGCGCCGCGGAGGTTTGCTCTTCCAGGAACTTGCGCTTCTCGGCCGACTCGCGCTGCTTTTCCGCCATGCCCTTCAGCTTGAGCAGGCCGGGATCGGCAGGGAACTTCTGCAAGCCGGCCTCGGCTTTTTCCAGCGCCAGTTTGAAGTTGTCGGAGTTGAGCGCGTCCTCGATCTCGGTGGTGAACTGCTGCAGTTCGCGGCGCTTGCGCTCCTGTTCGCGCCCGCTCTGCGCCAGGTTCAGCAGCGCGTGCACTTCCGGCAGCGTGGCGTCGAGTTTCTGCGCTTCCTGCAGGACCTCGAACGCCTGGCTGAACTTGCGCGCCGCAATGCCTTTGCGCGCTTCGTCGAGCAGTCCCTGGACCTTCTGCTGGCGGTTCTGCTCCGCCAGTTCGGCGGAGAGCGAGGAGTGCATCGCCTTGAGCTGCGCGTTGTCCGGGTCTTTCTTCAGCGCCTCTTCGATCAGCGCCAGGGCATTGTCGAGCTTGCCGCTCTGCTGGGCCGACTCGGCGCGCCGCAACGCTTCGGCCGCCGCTTCTCTCTTCGCCTTGGCGTCGGCCATGACCTTGCGCAGGTCGAGCAGTTCGGCGTTGGTCTTGTCGAGCGCAATCGCCTGATCGAGGGAAGAAAGTCCTTCGGTGAACAGCTGCTGCGAGAACATCTCCTCGGCGTGCGAGCGCAGCTGGCGGACCTGCTCGTTGCGCTGCTGCTTCTGCAACAGCTGCTGGACTTCGGCGAGCAGGTCCTTCGCAACCGAGTGGTGGCTTTCCAGCCGCAGCACCTGCAGCAGCAGTTCCTTGGCCTTGGGCAATTCCGACTTCGCGACCAGCGTCTTCGCCGTGGCCACGTGCTCATCGATGAGCTGCCGCTTGAGTTTTTCCTGGACGCGCCCCAGGTCGAAGGCAAAGTCTTCCGCCGTCTGATAGCGTTCGTCGCGGTCCTTCGCCAGCGCCTTTTGCAGGACTTCTTCCAGCTCCGGCGGGGCATTTTCCAGGCGCGACGAAAGCGGCGGCGGGTCCTCGTTGACGATCTTCAGCAGCGTCGAAGCCGTGTCCGGCGCGTCGAACGGCAGCGTATAAGTGAGCAGCTCGTAAAGCATCACGCCGGCGGAGAAAATGTCGGTGCGGCGGTCCACCAGCTTGGCGCTGATCTGCTCCGGCGACATGTAGCTGATGGTGCCCACCACCTGGCCGGTGCGCGTGAGCGTGTTGTCGCCCAGGCGCGCGATGCCGAAGTCCACAATCTTGATGCCGCCTTCCTTCAGCACCATGATGTTGGCGGGCTTGATGTCGCGATGCACGATGTTGCGCTGGTGCGCGTAGTGCAACCCGTTGCACGCCTGGATGATGATGTCGAGCTTCTCTACCAGCGATACCGCGCGCCGGGAGGCGATCAGCTTGTCGAGCGCCTCGCCCTCCAGGTACTCCATGACGAGGTAGGGGCTGCCGTCCAGGTCGCCCAGGTCGTGCACGATGACGATGTTGGGATGCTGCAGGATTCCGGTGGACTGCGCTTCGCGGTAGAAACGTTGCAGCAGGTCGGGATTTTCAGCGAACGCGCCGGTCATCATCTTGATGGCGACGGTGCGTCCGATGCGCGGATCTTGCGCCTTGTACACGACGCCCATGCCGCCCTTGCCCAGGACGTCAATGACGTCGTACTTCCCGATCTTGCTGAGAAGGTTCGCCCCCATCTACCGCACCACCCTCAGGATCTGCCCGCCAACCTTCACGCTGGAACCCACCGGCACGGGCCCGGCGCCGCGCACGCGGACGAAAGTGCCGTTGCGGCTGCCCACGTCTTCCAGGAAGAAATTTTCGCCGCGCTGATAGATCTTGCAGTGCGCGCCGCTCATGAATCCGTCATTGGGAAACGTGTACGTGCCCTTGCTGCGCCCCCAGGTCACGGTCTCATCGATCAGGGGAAACCGCATCTCTTCCGGATCGGGCGGCGCAATGCGCACCATTTCCGCCACCGGCTCGTTCAGGATCGCACTCAACTCGCTGATGGCGGTCCCGGTGGCCGCCGCGGCCGCCATGGCCGCCGCTTTTTCGCGGAAGCGAAACACCTGGTTGCCCATCATCACCTGGTCGCCGTCCAGCAGCGTGTACGGGCCTACCAGCCGCACGAACACGCCACCGCCGCTATCTCCGCTCAGGTCCTCGATCACCAGCTGCTTGCCCTGCAGCCTGAAACGCGCATGCAGCGGCGCCAGCCGCGGGTCGCCGGGAAACTTCAGGTCGCCCTGCGCGCTGCCTACTGTGAGTTGCCCGTCCTTCAGCGCGCCCTCGGCGCCCACCGAGCCGTCCTGCTTCACCTGCTGCACTTTCAGCTGTGACGGCGCGGTCAGTCCCGACGATTGCGTGGACATCACCACCGTGTGCACCGCGGCCGCGTTGGCCACGAGCTTCTTTTCCTGCCACACCACTTCGAAGAGGTCGCGCTGTTCTTCCTTGCCTTTCAGGGCGAAGCGGCCCAGGTGTCTCAACTTGAACTGCGGGTCGGTGGAGATCTCCTGGTGCACGGCGTCGGAAATGACGATCTGCTCCGGCTGCGCCACGCTCTCCACCCGCGAGGCCACGTTGACCACGTCGCCGAACACGTCGTTCTTCTTCACGATCCCGGTACCCACGTTGATCCCGATGCGGATCGTCACCCAGTCCTGCTCCGGCCTGGGCGCGTTGAAACCGGCCAGGCTCTTCTGCATTTCCACCGACGCCAGCACTCCGGCCCTGGCCGAGTCGAACGTGGCCATGATCGCGTCGCCGATGGTCTTGATCACCCGCCCGCCCTGCTTCTGGACGGCCTTCTCCAGCAGCTCGTTGCACTCGCTCACCATCATCAGCCCGGCAATGTCGCCATGCTTCTCGAAGTAGGAAGTCGAGCCCTTGATGTCGGTGAACATGACGGTGACTTTGCGCCGGAATTTCTCCAGCTCCGCCAGCATGCCGGGGTTCATCCGCGACGCGGAAATGATCTGGGTAACGCTGTTCTCAGGTTCCATAAAGCGGCAGCCGCAGGAGCTTCACCCCAGCCGGCCAAACCGGGTCGCTTGCGGACCTGGCGCGTACGCCCGCAAACGGCGGCAGTAGAAAGGCTTTGGGGGTAAAAAGTACCACGAAAACCGGGCCTTCCCAAAGCAGATACTCTGGCCGCGTCTTGACCCGTTTTTCACTTGATTTTGCCGCTCAGCAAGCGATATGCCGCGCGCAACCAACAGGCCTCCGGCTGCCGCAGAACCTCAGGTTGTAGCGACGGGCGCCCTCGCCCGTCGGCACGTCAGCATTGAGCGCCGGGCGAGCAGGAAAAGCCTCCGGCACAAGCCGGAGCCTTCGCTTGTCGGTCTAAGGCCCGCAGCTAGAAGCCAGCAGCCAGCAGCGGGGTTACCACGTAAACCTTGCCGCCATCTGGATCTGCCGCGCCTCGTGCGCGCTCTTGATTACGCCGAAGTCCGAGTTCAGCGTGCGTCCATCCACGCTGATCTGGCTGATCGGGTTGTAGAAGTTGTCGCGGTTGAAGATGTTGTAAAACTCCGCCCGCAGGCTCAGGTTGCGCTTCTCGCCGAACGGGATGAGCTTCTGGAACGCCATGTCCATCTTGGCGAACGCCGGCCCGGTGAACTGGTTGCGCCGCGAGTTGCCGGTGCAGGCAGAGCCTGCGCGGCCGCCGAAGATCGGCTGCCCCTGCACGAAGCCGAAGTTCGACGCGCAAGCGGCGTTGTTGCCCGGTACGGTGAACGCGCTGGCGTTCAGGTAGTTGTCCGGATTGCCGGTGATCGTGACTGGCCCAACGATGTTCGCCCGCTGCGTCAGCTCGCCGCCGATCGGCCCGGCGAAGACGGTGAATGGTTGCCCCGACTGCGCCACGATGATGCCGGAAATCCTCCAGTTCCCGAGCAGCCCTTCGCGGAAGCCGCCGGTCTTCGCATACGGCACGTCCCAGGTGTAATCCACCACCAGGCGGTGCTTGCTGTCGAAGTCCGAGCGGCCGTAGTCGTCAACCAGGAAGTTCGCCGGGTTCTGCGGGACGTTGTAGCGGCTCACGAACACCTGTCCCTGGCCGGTGGTGGTGAGGCCGCTGGTGAGCACGTCGGCGCCCAGCGCCGTCGGCTGCACCGAGCGCGCGTTGGCCAGCGAGCTGGTGCTGAACGGACTGCCCAGCGCGTTCGACAGGAACCCGAAGATCTGGTTCTGCAGCGTAATCGGGATCAGCGGCAGATTGCCGTTCGAAGCGTTGTCCATCGACTTCGACCAGTTGTAGGCCGCGTTCACCGTCAGCCCGTGCCACTGCGCGCCGCGCACCCGCACGTTCAGCGAGTGATATGACGATTCGCCCAGGTCCATCAGCGTGAACACCGGGTTGATGAAGTCGCAGCTGCTCAGGCAGAACCATTCGTTCTGGAAGTTGGTGTTGTTGACCACCGGCAGGCGGTTGCCCTCACTGCCCACGTAGCCGATTTCGAGCGCCAGGTTATTGCCCAGTTTCTGCTGGATGCTGGCGTTCAATTGCCGCACCCACGGTGTCTCGGCCTTCGAGCGGTCGACGGCAGAAACGCTGAACGCGTTGCTGGCCGACTGGTAGTTCTGCGACCCGATTCCCGGCCCGAAGAAGTTGACGATGTTCGCCGGATCCAAAGTGGCATTGCCTGCTCCGCAGGCGAAGCAAAGGATGCTCGTATTGCCCACGCTGACGATCGTGTTGAACACCTGGCCGTAAGTGGCGATCGGGTTGTTCAGATTGAGCGGCGAGGGCCGGTTGAACATCAGCTGGCCCAGGTAGCTGGCCGGCACCTGGTCGTAGTACATGCCGCCGCCGAAGCGCAGCACGGTGTTGCCGTTCCCCATCATGTCCCAGGCAACGCCGCCACGCGGGCTGAAGTGGAATTTACCCGCAGTGGGAACATTCGGCGTGCCGGTGTTGGTGCAGCCCCAGGGGAAGAATCTCAGCGCAGCCGGAAATTCGTTGAAGTACGGCTGGAATTGCTGGCACGGTGTGCCGTAGCTGTCGGTTACGGCCGTCTGGCCAACTTGCACGATACCGTTGGCCTTCGGATCGTAGTTCCAGAGCTTGTTGTCGGCCTCGTCGGGCGCCGAGAAGTACTCCCAGCGCACGCCGGCGTTGAGCGTGAGCCGCGGACGCAGCTTCCAAGTGTCCTGCACGAACGAATCCATTGCGAACGAGTGGATGCGCGCGCGGTAGTCCGATGGCTGGCGGATGGCGTAGTCGAACGACGGCAGGGAAAACGCCTCGAAGCAGGAAATGCACGTCTGGCTGTCGCTGGTGAACTCGCCGATGCTGGTGGAGGTCACCAGGCCTCTCGTGAAGGCGCCGTTCGAGGCGCGGTTCTGGAAGTCGCGCGCCCGCGCCCCGAACTTGATGATGTGCTTGCTGGCCGAGAAGCTGAAGTTCTGCTCCAGGAACAAAGTGGTATCGCGGCGCTGCCCGGGCGCGGTTAGCGGCGCTCCCAGCCGCGCCATGGGGAACAGCCCGTTCAGTGTGGGGAACATGTTCAGCCGGTCAATGGCGGGCAGGCCAAAAGCCACAGGGTCGAGATAGTACGAGTCAATCCAGCCGGCGAAGGCGCCGGTCCCGTTCAGGCTCGCTCCCGAGTACTGCGGATCGAGGCCGCTGAGCGAGAAGGTCATCATGTTGCGGCTGGGCAGGCCGAGCGTGGTGGCGTCGAAGCCCGCGTCCTGCGGCGTTTCGTTCACGCGGAAGCGGGTGTAGCCCAGGCGCGTGTCCAAGACCCAGCGCGCGCCCAGCGAGTGTGTGTGCGTCAGCGTCAGGTTCTGGTTGAGCGCATTGCGCACGGCGCCGTTGCCGGGGTACGTGCTGCTGCTGGGCAGCGTGTCGTCGTGCAACTGGTCGAGCCGCTGCACCAGGTAGCTCATGCTCCAGCGCGACTGCTGGCTCTGCGTCAGGTCGGCGTGCAGCAGGCCGTTGTGCACGTTGGTGTAGTTGGGCGCTTCGCCCTTGAAGAACTCCAGCGCGTTGGGCACGCCAATCACGTTCGCCACCGGATACAGCGCCATCACCTTCTTGGCCAGCAGATAGTCGGGGCTGGTGTTGCTGAAGAAGTAGTTCGTGGAGCCGGGGACGCCCGCCGTCCGCAACGGGTTGTAGGTGCGGTCGAAGGTGGAGGGCACGCGCTCGAAGATGGGATTCGGATTGTCGATGATCGTGCCTTCGTAGCTGCCGAAGATGAAGAACTTGTCTTTCACCAGCGGCCCGCCCAGGCGTCCGCCGAACTGCCGCGAGTTGAAGGGCTGCTTGTGACTGTCGTTGGCCGCCAGGACCGCCGCGGGATTGAAGCGCGTGTTCTTGCCGAAGCCGCCGGTCACGCAGGCGTGTTTGTCGGCCGCCGGCGAGGGCCCGATCGAATCGGTGCACCAGCCGACTGCCTCGGCGCCGGCCACGTAGCTGTTGTAGCTGACCGGCGCGAACGACGCCGATTTGTTCGCCGTCAGGCTGCCGGAGTATTGCTCCGCCTTGTCGAAGCCCGAGCCGTTGTAGACCGAGAGGGGCGAATCGGAATTGAGCGCGTCGCTGTTGAAATAGCCAAACACGCTGCCGTGGAACTGGTTGGTTCCGCGGTTGGTCACAATGTTCACCACGCCGCCGCCGTTGCCGCCGTACTCGGCGTTGGCGCTCGACGAGATCACGCGGAACTCCTGCACCGCGTCGTTCACCTGGAAGGGAATCGCCTGGTTGCTGCTGCGCGCCACGTTGTCGGTGCCGTCGAGCAGGAAGTTGTTCGTCGTGGGCCGGTTGCCGGCAATGGAGAAGGTCGCGCCCGCCAGCGCCGATCCGCCTTCCACGTCGTGCGTGTTGGGCGTGAGCAGGCCGAGCGCGAGGAAGTTGCGGTTGAACAGCGGCAGCGAGCGCAACTGGTCGCCCGAAATCACGCCGCTGATCTGCGTGCTCAGCGTCTCGTTGGAAATGGCGGCCGCCTTGGTTTCGGTCACTTCCTTGCTGCCGGTCGCGGTCGCGGCGGCGATCTTCTCGCGCAGCGGCGGGAACAGGTCTTTTTCTTCGCCCACCGAGACGGTCAGGCCCGAGCGCGCGTCAATCTTTTCCGTGCCGCGGAAGGCGCTCACCTTGTAGCCCTCCGCCGGAGGCACCTCGGCGATGTTGTAGATGCCGTCGTCGCCGGTTACCGCCGTGCGCTGAAAGTTCAGCGACGCGTTTTCCAGCACCACGTTGATGCCCGCCAGCGGTTTGCCGGTCGAGTCATACACCGCGCCGGAAATGACGGCGTTCTGGCTGGCGGCAAGGCTGAAAGGCGTGGCGGCAACAAGCAGCAGAACGGTTGTGAGCAGGCGCATCCCCGTGCGCATGGTGACCTCCTGAAATTCCCTGGGGTTCGGTCTAAATCCGCAGTCCAAAGGCAAAAAAGTGCCGGATCGAGCTTCCGGTCAGAACCGGATCTCTGCGCGAAACCCGAACCTCGAAACCCGAAACTGCGGTCCTTTGGGGGAGCGCCGGACCTTAGTCCCCTAAGTTCCAGCGTGCGCAAGAGATACCACTTTCACCCTACCCTGTCCACCGTAAACTGCATGTCCGCACAGGGGATAGCAACACTTTTCACATCGGGGAAATGGCTGGAAACTGGCGGGATTAAGGGATAACATCTAGCCCGGTCTCAGAGTTTCTGGAGGTAGCGGTATGTCGCGGCGCTTCGTCTGTCGGGTGGTGGTGTGCGCGGTGGTGGTGGCGTGGGGGACGGCCGTGTGGGGCATCCCCCTTTCGGTTCAGCAAGCGAACAATTTCTTCGGCATCGACAGTAATGCCGGATTCTGGAATCTCGTTCCCTCCGTCACCGTCTCAATCCAGCCTGGCAGCTATGGCATCCTGAGCATTCAGGGTCAGATTGTCTGCCCGCAGGCCGATTTATCGGGCAACAAATGCACGAGTAACAATTATTTCATGATGTACAAGGTGCAGAACGCGCCACTGAACACCACACTGAACTTCACGAACCTGCCCGGTTTCAATTTCGCCACCGTCGATAGCAGCAAGCTGGGCATCATGCAGTGCCGGTCAGACACTCTCCTGCTGATTTGCGGCGACAATGGCGGGCAAACCGGCACCATAAACGCAACCGGCAGCGGCGCCAATCTCAGCATCAATTTGCCGACCGGCGCAAACCAACCGGTCGCGTTCTACATCAGGATTGTTACCGCCGGAAATCCCACGCTGCCGCCGGTTCAGGTTCAGGTGAACCCCACGCCGATTCAGGCCCACAAGTACATTCTGCCGCACATTCCTTCCGGAGCCGGCTACGTAACCAAAATCACCGCCAGTAATATGTCGAACACTACGGCCAGCGGTGACATCATCTTCGTGGACCAGGCAGGCAACCTGACCCTCGACGTGCCGTTCTCGATTCCCACCGGCGGCACCTTCCGCACGGCGACGGCGGAGTCGGACCGGTTCAAGCCTCTCGCGGTGAGTTGGGCGTTTATCGGCTCCGACCAGCCGATCGGAGTGAATCTCTTCTTTGAGTTCATTGCCGCGCCCGGCGCACCCCACGCGATCGTCAATACGGTTGGCTTCAACGTCCAACGAACGGACACAATTCAGCCCCGTGTCAATTACACCGAGTCGGACTTCACGATCCCCATAGAACTCGAGCCCAAGCCAAACGACGCCCCAATCGGGCGGACCGTCGGGGTCGCTCTCGCGAATCCGACGGCCAATGCGGTCACGGTGAAGGTTAAGATAAACAACACCGCGGGCTCCACGGTTGTCCAGACCGGCATCGCCGGGTGTCCGGCCGACATCAGCATCCCGGCCTTCGGTCAGACCGCCTTCGACACCAACGCATTCTTTGGCAGCTGCCCCGGGTTTCCTCCACCGCCGAACGTGGGCAACTCATTCGTCGGCTCCATGACGGTCGCTGCCACGTCGACCGGCGTCGCGACGCCGATTGCCGCCGTTGCGCTGGAAGACAGCTACGGCCCGTTCTCGGCCACGCCCGTCATGCCGGGCCGGGCGCCGGGCAAGTGATTGGATGAACGAACCCTCATCCCCCGGAGGTCGCATTTTGCGAAGTAACGCTTGACTCGCTGTCGCATCGGCAAAATCGGGTGCCCCTTACGAGCCTGGTATTGGCTTGTGTCCGGATTCTCCTCGCTGCTGCTTTGCGCATGCCCGCTATCGGCGCAAACGCAGACCGTCCCGATTGACACCTCGCGCGTCATCGCGTCGAACTTCTTCGGCACCGATGTGAATGCTTTCTTTTGGGACCAGGAGCATTCCTCGATTGTCCCCATAGAACCCAATGGGCCGCCGGTGTTGATTAAAGGTCAGGTCGTGTGCCCGAATGCCGATCTGGCAAATGGCAAGTGCCTGAGCGGCGTTTACTGGATGCTCTATCAGCTTGCTAGCGCGCCGCCGCGGCTGAAAGTCACGGTGAATAACCTGGTGGGGTTCAACTTCGTGGGCGCACACACGTTCGGCGTGCTCAACTGCGGCGCAGGAAACACGACCGCACTCTGCACGAATCTGCCGGCGCCGGTCATCGCCGCGTTCAACATGACGGCCACCGGGGGACCGAACACGCTCACGTTCGACGTGCCCGCCGTCACGTTCCCCGGCTCCCCGTTTACGTTTTTCGTGCAGGTCACCAACCCGGCCTTCAGCGGCATCTCCGGGGTCACCATCAGCGCCAATCCGCTGCCGAATTTTCCGTACCTTTATTACCTGCCGCACGTGGTAATCGGCGGGGGATACGTCACCAAGATCACCGCCGCCGGGACGTCGCCACTCGGGGCCAGCGGCCAGATCAACTTCATTGACCAGGCAGGACACTTTATCCGCCAGGAATCGCTCGTACTTTCCCCGGGCGGCACCTTCCGTTATCAAACCGAAGAAGAAGACCGCTACTACCCGCTCACCGTCAGCTGGGCCGTGGTCGGCTCCGATCAGCCCATCGGGGTGAACGAAATCCTGGAGTACATGGCTCCCGGCAACAGCCAGTGGGCCATCTCCAACACCATTGGCTTCGGCGCCGCCCCGCCCATGACCGAATTCACCATTCCGGAGGAGATCGAGCCGGCTCCGCCCGGCGTCTCCATCGGAAAAACCATGGGCATCGCCATCGCCAACACAACCGCGACGGCCGCCGGCGTCACCGTGAAGCTTTACGACCGCTACGCCAACTTTCTGGCGACGACCAACCTGACCATCCCGCCCTACGGCCAGATCGCCTTCAACCCGCAGTCCAACCTGCCAGTCATCTCCGACGCGTACCCGAATGGCAACTTCATCGGCTCGCTGACCTTCAGCTCCAACCAGCCCGTCGCCGTCCTCGCCCTCCAGGACACCTACGGTCCCTTCGCAGCGGTTCCAGTGTTTCCGGGCAAGGGAAAGTAGCAGTCAGCACTCAGCAGTCAGCATTCAGCCCCTGAACATATTGCCAATGACAAAAGAAAAGCACTCAACAATCGCCCCCAAGGGCTGAATGCTGAGTGCTGTCTGCTGAGCGCTGCTTTTCCCTACATCGCCTTCAACAGCTTCAGCCACCGATCCCACGCCTCGGCGCGCGCCTTCTTGTTGCCTGCGTACGCGGTTTTCTGCTGCTCGGTCGCGTCGGCTCCTGGCTCGGGCGCTTCGCCTGCGCGCATGAAGCCGTGTCCGGCGCCCTCGTAGGTGACCGGCTCAAAGGTTTTTCCTGCAGCCTTCATCGCTTCGGTCGTCGCGGGCAGCGTTGCGTTTACGCGCGCGTCGTTGCCGGCGTAGAACCCATACACTGGCGCCTTGATCGAAGAAACGTTCTCCGGCGCGGTGCCGTAGAAGACGAACGCCGCATTCAAGTCCGGACGGTTCGTCGCATAGCGGAAGCTCTGGCTGCCGCCCCAGCAGTAACCCGTCACCGCCAGCTTGCCGTTCGACGCCGGCAGCTTCTTGGCGTAGTCGGCCACGGCGTTCAAGTCGGCGGTGATCTGGTCGGGCGGCAGGTCGCGGATCGCCTTGCCCACCGCCTGGGGATCGGTCATGCTGCTGGTCCCGCCGCCGTTCGGCCCCATGCCGGAGAGCAAGTCGGGCGCGATGGCGATGTAACCGGCGGCGGCCAGCTGATCGGCGAGGCTCTGCACCCAATCCGTCATTCCGAAGATCTCGTGGATCACCAGCACAACCGGCGCCTTGTCCTTGCGCTCCGGATACACCACGAAGGCCTGCACCTCGCGGTTGTCGTGCTTCACCTTGACCCACTCGCGATGCCGCGGCGACTTCTCCAGCGACGCCTTGGCCCAGTCCTGCGCCCCGGCAGCCGCGGCAAAGGAAACCAGCGACAGCAGCAATACGGCGGAAAATGCGCGCTTCATAGGCGCAACAGTGTAAATCCCACGGAGCGCGTTGTCAGCCTGCGGGAACAGCCGCCGCGCGGTGCTGCTGTGCCACCTGTCCGCCGGTGAAGCCAAGCCGCTCAGGGCTGAATGCCGCCTGCACTGCGGACGGCTTCGCTAAGGCAAATCTCCCGATTGCGGCTGCGATGTTTTTCGCTTATTGTGAGTTCTCGCCCCAGATGGAAAACTCCCGCAAGCTCGCCTCGGCGGTTGCGCCGCTGGGTTCGGACCAGCAGAACTACTTCCGCGCTACCCTTAAAGTCCCGGTGCTGTTACGCAACGCGCAGGGACTGGAGTTCCACACGGTGAGCACCAACGTGAGCTCCACCGGCATGGGCCTCGACTGCCTGCAGGACCCGTTACTTTTTCTCGGCCGCCTGGAAATCGAGTTCGAGCTCGAAGAAGGCGAGCCTCCGGTGCGCGCCCGCGGACGCATCATCTGGGCCCGCCCCGCCGGACGCGCCGGCGTCCGCTTCCTCAACTTCGACTCCGGCTCATGGTTCCGCCTGCAAGCCTGGCTCGCCGCCCGCCGCGAAGAGCAGGGCTATCCGGTCCAAACGTGAATGTCGCGGATTTGCAGTCTTGTAGAGACGTTGCCTGCAACGCCTGCGGCTGGCGATGCTCGCGGCTGTCAGGGCCAGGAAGGACTGGAGGCGCGGGTGGGAATCGAACCCACGCATAAAGGTTTTGCAGACCTCTCCCTTACCACTTGGGTACCGCGCCTCACTCGAAACAGCCTACCAAATCTGGCGGGCCTGGGCCCAGAAACCAGCCCATAAGCGAAACCCTCGCCGAGGCGAGGGTCCAGACCGCATCTGCGGCGAAATCTCTGGAGCGGGAGACGGGATTTGAACCCGCGACTTCGACCTTGGCAAGGTCGCACTCTACCGCTGAGTTACTCCCGCTCGGCAACGTTGATTATATGCGGGCCAAAAATGGGGGTCAACGCGCACACCAGGGCCCGACCGATGCCACGCGGACTCTGGAACCGGCACTTTTTCGGGAAACTGGACGTCGATGCGGCAGCCGGCAGCGCGCGAAACTGGAAACGAAGAACGGGGAACGGCCTTTACGCCGCCGTGAACTGTTTCTCCGGCTCCTTCACGCCCCGCCTGCGCCACCGGCCCTGCAGCCGGTCCAGGTACACGTAGTACACCGGCGTGATGTAGAGGGTGATCAGTTGTGAGAGCAGCAGCCCGCCGACCACCGCCAGTCCCAGCCCGCGACGCGATCCCGAGCCCGCGCCCCAGCCCACCGCAATCGGCAGAATGCCCATCAGCGCCGCGAACGTCGTCATCATGATCGGCCGGAAGCGCACGATGGCGCCCTGAAAGATGGACTCCTCCGGCGTCTCGCCCTTGTTGCGCTCGTTCTCCAGCGCGAAGTCGATCATCATGATGGCGTTCTTTTTCACGATGCCGACCAGCATGATGACGCCCACGAACGAGTACAGGTTCAGCTCCTCGCGGAACAGCAGCAGCGTGGCCAGCGCGCCCACGCCCGCCGACGGCAGGCCCGACAGGATCGTCAGCGGATGAATGAAGCTCTCATACAGAATCCCGAGCACGATGTAGATCACCAGGATCGCCGCCAGCAGCAACAGTCCCATGTTCGAGAACGACTGCTGGAAGGCCTGCGCCGTGCCCTGGAAGCTGCGCGTGATGTTGGCCGGCAGCGTCTTGTTGGCCGCGTCTTCCACCGCCCTGGCCGCCGTGCCCAGCGACGCACCCGGACGCAGGTTGAAGCTCAGCGTCACTGCCGGCAGCTGTCCCAGGTGGTTCACCGTCAGCGGCCCCACGCTCGGCCCGACCGACGCCACCGTATCCAGCGGGACCAGCCGGTTGTCGTTGGCGCGCACATACAGCATCGAGAGTGACTTGGGATCGTTCTGGTACGGCGGCGCCAGCTCCAGGATCACGTAGTACTCGTTGTTCGGCGTGTACATCGTGCTCACCTGCCGCTGCCCGTACGCGGAGTAGAGCGCGTCCGACACCTGTTGCGCCGTCAGCCCGAGCGCGTACGCCTTGTCGCGGTCCACCTTCACCGCCAGTTGCGGGTTGTGCAGTTGCAGGTCGCTGCTCACGTCCTGGATCTGCGGGATTTTGCGCAGCTCGGCTTCCAGCCTGGGCGCCTGCTCGTAAAGCTGCTTCGTGTCGGGCGCTTGCAGCGTGTATTGGTACTGCGAATTGGCGATGCGTCCGCCCACGTTGATGGTCGGCGGAACCTGCAGGAACACGCGCACGTCAGGCACCGCCGCCAGCTTCCTGCGCAGCTGCTGGATCACCTGGTCGGCGCTCATGTGGTTCGGGCGGTCTTTCACCTCCTTCAAATGCATGAAGACGCGCCCCTGGTTCACCGGCGTGCCGTACGACGTCATGGTGTAGAGCACGTTCGGGTCCTGCTGCGTGATCTCGGCAATCTTTTGCAGATTGGCGCCCATGCGCTCGAACCCGATCCCCTCCGGCCCCTGAACAAACCCGAACAGCAGCCCCGCGTCTTCGTTGGGGATGAATCCCGTCTGCACGCTCTGGAACAGGAAGAACGTGAGCCCGATGACGGCGAAGCTCACCAGCAGCGTGGCCATCTTGTGGCGCAGCACCGTGCGCAGCGAGCTTTCGTAAAAGCCCAGGGCCCGGTCGAACACGCGCTCGGTGGCGTTGTAGAAACGCCCGTGCCGCTCCTCGCGCGGCGGGCGCAGGAAGCGGCTGCACAGCATCGGCGTCATCGTCAGCGAAACGAAGCCGGACACCAGGATCGCCGACGTGATCACCACCGCGAACTCGTGCAGCAGCCGCCCAATGATCCCGCTCATGAACAGGATGGGGATGAACACCGCCGCCAGCGACAGCGTCATCGAGAGGATGGTGAATCCGATCTCGCCCGCGCCGTCCAGCGACGCCTCGAGCGGTGACTTGCCCATCTCCATGTGCCGGACAATGTTTTCCAGCACCACGATGGCGTCGTCCACCACGAACCCGACTGCCAGCGTGAGCGACATCAGCGACAGGTTGTCCACCGTGTAGCCCAGCAGATACATCACCGGGAATGTCCCGATGATGGACATCGGCAGCGCGAGGCTGGGAATGATCGTGGCCGAAATGTTGCGCAGGAACAGGAAGATGACCAGCACCACCAGCGCGATCGCCAGCAGCAGCGTGAACTTCACGTCGCTCACGCTCTGCCGGATGGAAAGCGAACGGTCGTACAGCACGTTCACGCTGATGGAGCGCGGAATCGTCTGCTCCAGGCCGGGCAGGATCTTCCTGATCGCATCCACGATCTCCACCGTGTTCGTGCCCGGCTGCTTCTGGATGGCGATCACCACCGCCCGCTGCCCGTTGAAGGCGCTGCGCGAGTACTTGTCCTGCACGTCGTCATAGACCTGGCCGAGATCGCCCAGCCGCACCGGCGATCCGTTGCGGTAGGCCACAATCAGCGGCCGGAACGCCGCCGCGTTCAGCAGTTGCCCGTTCGATTCCAGCGTGTAGCTCGCCTCCGGCGCGTAGATGCTGCCCACCGGCAGGTTCGTGTTGCCGCTCTGGATTGCCGCCGACACTTCGTCCATCCCGATCTGCCGCGACGCCAGCTGGTTCGGGTCCACCGCCACGCGCACCGCGTACTTGGCCGCGCCGAACACCTGCACCTGCGCCACGCCGGGCACCATCGAGAGGCGCTGGCCGATGGTCGTCTCGGCGGCGGCGTCGACCGCGTAGATCGGCATCGCGCTCGAGGTCAGCGCCAGATAAAGGATCGGCTGGTCCGACGGGTTGACCTTGCGGAACGTCGGCGGGGTCGGCATGTTCGGCGGCAGTTGCCCGCCGGCCGCCGCGATCGCCGATTGCACGTCCACCGCCGCGCCGTCCAAATCACGCGAGAGATCGAATTGAATCGTGATGCTGGTCGAGCCCAGCTGGCTCGTCGACGTGATCTGGCTCACGCCCGCGATGGTGGTGAACTGCCGCTCCAGCGGCGTCGCCACTGAGGCGGCCATCGTCTCCGGACTCGCGCCCGGCAGCGCCGCGCTCACCTGGATGGTGGGGAAGTCAACGTTCGGCAGGTCGCTGACCGGCAGCACCCGGTAGGCGAACACACCGAACACGATGATCGCCGCCATGACCAGCGTGGTCATGATCGGGCGCTTGATGAAGAGAGACGTCACTGGCTGTCCCCGGGACCCCCGCCGGCTTCAGCGCCCGGAGACGTTGCTTCCGGACCAGGTTGCAGGGGGACCGTGCGCGCCACCTGGACTTTCCCATTCGGCGCCACCTTGATCTGGCCCTCCACGATCACCGGCTCGCCCGGCTGCACTCCTTTTTCGATCACGGCCAGTTGCCGGTACGTGCGCGACGTCTGCACTGGACGCATCTGCGCCGTGCCGTCGCTCTGCACCACGTACACGTACTTGCCCTGCGTGCCCGTCTGCACCGCGGCCGCCGGCACCACGACCGCATTGGCATCGGTCCCGAGCCTGACCTGCACCCGCGAGAACTGGCCCGGCCACAGCCGCCGGTCACGGTTCGCGAACGTCGCCATCAGCTTGATCGTGCCCGTCGCCGGGTCCACGCCGTTGTCAATGAAGGTCAGCATGCCCTCCGACGGTCTGGGATCGTTCTGCGGGAAGGCATACACCGGCACTTTGCCCACGCCGCGCGCCCGCACCGCCGCCAGCTGCGACTCGGGAATGCTGAACAGCACGTAGATGGGCCGAATCTGGTTCAGCGTGGTCAGCGCGCTGGTGTCGTTGGCTTTTACCAGGTTGCCCAGGTTCACCAGGATCGCGCCGGCGCGCGCGTCAATCGGCGCTTTGATGTCGGTGTAACCCAGGTTCACGCGCGCCTGCTCCACCGCCGCCTTGTCCGCCTGCACTGCGGCTGCGCTCGAGCGCGCGATCGCTTCCTGCTGCTGCAGCAGTTGCGGCGCAATCACTCCCGCCTGCGCCAGCGCGCGGTCGCGCTCCGCCTCGGCCTGGTTGTACGAAGCCGTCGCTTCGTCCTGCGCCAGCCTGCCCTCGGCCTGGTGCAGGGCTGCTTCAAAAGGACGCTTGTCGAGCTGGAACAGCAGCTGTCCCGCTTTTACGTCGTCACCCTGCTCGAGCAGAACCCGCACGATCTGCCCGTCCACCATGGACTTCACCTGCACGCTGCGGTACGGCTGCGCGTTGCCGATCGCTTCAATCTCAATGGGAACCGCAAGCTTTCCGGCTGGCGACACGGTTACCGAAGGCGCCTGCGCCTGAGCGTTGGGCGCGGCATTCGCCTTTTCCTGGCGGCTGCAGCCGGAACTCGTAAGCAGGAAACTACAAGCCGCTCCCGCTGCAATCAGGACGAGGAAGGTTTGCGAAAAAGGCCTGAAAAAATACCGCTTCAACAAGACGCCCATGCGTCCCGCCCCATTCAACGGGCGCTATGAATGCGAAAAACTTCTCCGCCAGTAAAAACCCTGCTGCGCGAGAAATCACTCGCCATAGGTTCGCTCGCCGTGCTTGTCACAAAGTTCACCCTGTTTGGATGTCCGCAATGGACGATGGTTTGCAGCCGGCCGGCGTTCCCGTCAAGAGGGCAGCTTCCTGCCGGCGATTCCCGGCATTCGCCCGGCGTCGCCAGCTATGCGTGTTGCGACACATTCCCCGCCTCGCTGCCCGCCGCGCGCCCCGCAGGGCAGCTGCCCCCATCCCGGTGCGGCCTTTTAATTCATTGTCCGCCAAGCACTTGGGGCCGAAGCCCGGAGGCATCCGGAGGCATCTAATGGGAGTAGAACGGAGCGACGCCATGCAAGCGGCATTCATCCCGTCTACCCTCAAATTCACCCGACTGCGCGTCTTCCCGGACCATTAATTCCCCTTCCGGACTGAGCACCATGGGTGTTTGAAAGGATCTGAAACAGGCGACCCGCGTCGGGGCCCACGTGCCGGGTGTGTCTTGGGAGCCGTGTCGCCGCAGGACTTTGCGCAATGTAGAAGAAGAAGGCCTTATGCCGTGGTTTTATCTGATGTTCGCCATTTCACTGGACGTGATCGGTACGGTGTTCCTCAAGCTCTCGCACGGGCTCGAGCGCCTGGTGCCGACGGTTCTGATGTTCCTGTTTTATGCGGCCAGCATGGTGCCGCTCTCGCTGGCGTGCAAGTCGCTGCCCATCAGCCTGGTCTATGCCATGTGGTCGGCGCTGGGGACGGTGCTGGTCTTCCTGATCGGAATGATATGGTTCCGCGAACCGGCCAGCCTCATGAAGATCGGCTCGCTCGTGCTGATTGTGGTGGGCCTGATCGCGCTCAACCTGAGCACCGTGCGCGCTCAGTAAGAACGAATGCGCTGTTGGCCCTTAGCTCTTGGCTTTTGGCTAAGAGCCAAGAGCCAATGGCCAAGAGCGGTTGTCCTACCCGTGCCCAGTCGTTTCCTTCTGCATCTGGGCATTCATCTTCGCGGTAATCTCATTGCGCACGTCCCATAGCGGCTTATAGAAGACGTGTTCCTGCCGCTGGCGCAGCACCTCCACCGGCGTTCCCATGGTGCCAATCACGCCGCCGCCAATGATCCTTTGCGCCAGCTTCAGGTGGTGATACCGGAACAGCTGCATGCGCTCGTCGAAGTCGAGCATGCGCTCGGCCACGTCGTGCAGCGCGAAGAATTCGGCGTGCCGCCGATACAGGTCGTGCACACTCAGTCCTGCGGCGTGCAACTGCTCGAAGAAGACGTCGCCCAGCCGCGGTCCAATGTGCAGCAGGGCAGAGAAGCCCGGTGAATCGAGGCCGCTGCCGTGCCCGAGGCCGGCGCGAATGATGTGGTAGTCGTACGGGGTAATTGTCTCCAGCACGTGCAGGAGCCCGATCGGGAAGTCCAGCATCTGGTTGGCGCGCCGCAGCAGGCGCGCCGCGTTCAGCGCGTCGCCCGCGTGCAGCAGGTCGCGGGCGCGGCCGACCTCGAATGCCGCTCCCTTCAGCAGCAGCTCCGACGCCTGGTGCACCACCTGAAACGTCAGCTCGTCCGGATGCGCCAGCTGCTCCACCGTCTTCTGCAGCGCCAGCAGTTCGTCGGTGCGCAGATAGCGCTCGTAATCGGAGGCAGCCGTTCCCGGCAGAATCGGCTTGGTCACGTCCGGCTTGGTCATGTCCGTCATTGCTTGCCCTCTCGCGCCTATTTCTCGGTCCACTGCGGGTCATCCTGGGGCGGGACCATATGGCCGTCGCGCATGTGGATGATCACGTCGCCGTAGCGCGCCGCCTCAGGATTGTGGGTGATCATCAGTACGGTCTGCCCCAGCTCCTGGTTCGACTGCCGCAGCATGTTCAGCACCGCCGCCGAGTTCTCCGAATCCAGGTTGCCGGTGGGCTCGTCGGCCAGCACGATCGCCGGCTTGTTGATCAGCGCGCGCGCCAGCGCCACCCGCTGCTGCTCACCGCCGCTCAGCTCCGATGGACGATGATTCAGCCGTGCACGTATCCCCAGCAAGTCCACGATCCGGTCGAAGTGCTTCTCGTCTGCGTCATCGGTTCCGCTGATGCTCCGCGCGATGCGGATGTTGCTGGCCGCGTCCAGCGTGGGCAGCAGGTTGAACTTCTGGAAGACGAACCCGATCTTGCGCCGTCGCAGCCGGGTGCGCTCGGCATCGCCCATCGCGGCGAAGTCGGCGCCATCCACCAGCACGTGGCCGGAATCCGCCCGCGCCAGCCCGCCGAGGACGTAGAAAAGGGTGGACTTGCCCGAGCCACTCGGCCCCACGATGCTCACAAAGTGTCCTGCTTCCACCTCGAGCGAGATGCCGCGCAGCGCCGGCACGCCGACCTTGCCGATCCGGTACGTCTTCACCACGTCTTTGGCGATGATGATGGGCGGCGCCATGTCGTTGCGGCAGCGAACGCGCAAACGCTTGAGTTTACACGAAGGCAAAGGCTTACCGCGGATGTACGCGGAGAACGCGGATTTGGCAAATCGCTCCTGGTCGCTGGCTCTTGGCTGAGCGCAAAAGCGAAAAGCCGAAAGCCAAGAGCGCTCTTGCAATCCGCGCCATCCGCGTTCATCCGCGGTAAGGTTTTCAGGAAGCGGCCACCGAGACGCCGCGCACCGGCTGAACCGCCAGCGCTTCCACTGCCGGACGCACCAGCTTCTTGGGCCCGCGTTTGCGGACCAGCAGCAGCCGGATGCGCTCCAGCAGCTCAGACGGAGCGACCATGCCCTTGGGCAGGAAGACGTCGCCCGGCATATCGCTGTCGAAAGCGGCAATCTTGCCGGAGAAGAGAATTGCGGGGGTTGAGGGGGAGAGCTGTTTGATCTGTTCCACCAGCTGGCGGCCGTCCACGTCGGGCATGATCACATCGCTCAGCACCAGGTCCACGCCGCCGCGATGAAAGTGTTCCAGCGCTTCGCGGCCGCTGGTGCACGGCACCACGCGGTAGCCGCGCGTCTCGAGCATGATTTTTCGGATGGAGAGCGACTGTTCGTTGTCGTCGACGCAGAGAATCGTCTTCTTGGGTCGCATGTCTGTCCCGGTCCCCGACGCAGCTGCCGGGCGCGTTCGCCAGAGCGGGGCCACGCGCTTGCGGCTTGAACTTTGCTTTCCTGATTTTTCAGAAAAGGCGGTTCGAAAAAACGTTCGCGCATACTACGGCCCGGAACCTGAAATGTAAAGTGCCGCGCGCATTAACCCGGTGAAATTGTGTTGGATTTTTCGCGACGCAAGTTTTCGCAGACGAATCCAGCTTTTCTGGATTCGTCCATGCTGCGCGCGCGGTGCAGCTTCCACGCGCGTTCACAGCCGTTCACAGCTTTTCAACATTGCAGGCAGGTAACACAGTGATTACGTGCCCGGAGTTGGTTCGCTGCCCTCCGCGCCGACGCGCGCTGCAACCGACCGCCGCCGTGCGCGCCTTCGCGCACAGGCGCCGCGCTCCGCGAGGGATGGCGCGCTAGAGCACCACTTCGCCCCGCAGGATCTCCACCACGTTTCCTCCCACGCGCACATTGGTCACCGCATCGCCCGACTTGCTGGCACGAACGTGGAGGAAGCCCGGCCGCCCGATCTCCAGTCCCTGCGCGATGAGCGCCGGTTCATCGGGCGCGGCGACGCCGTGCTTCACCATCCACGCGGCGCAGCATCCCGCCGCCGAGCCCGTCGCCGGGTCCTCGCCGTTGTAGAAGATCATCCGGGCATGGACCCTGGCTTTCGCCGCTTCGCCGTCGAACCCGCTGACGTCGAGCGTCACGAAGTAGAAGAACTTGGCATCGCTGCGCTCCAGGTACGACGCGGCGTGGGCGAAGCTGAACTTCCAGTTGCGCAGTGTTTCGCGCCGGCGGATGGGGACGATCGCAAAGACCAGGCCGGTGGAAACCGTCTGGATGGGCAAGTCAGGATCGAGATCGCCGAGTTCGAGCCCGGCAGCCCGCGCCACTTCTTCGCGCGAGTGCACCCTGCCGAACTCGGCATCGCGCTGGCGCATCTCGCCGAACAGGCGGCCGTCGCGCCGGCTGAAGGCGACCGGCACTTTGCCCACGTTCAGGCGCAGGTCAATCTGGTCTGCCGTGCCGCCGCGCTCCTGCCGCAGCAGCCACGCCGTGCCCAGGGTGGGATGCCCGGCGAACGGCAGCTCTTCCTGCACCGTGAAGATGCGCACGCGCACGCCCTGGCGCGCCTCCGCCCCGCGATCGCCGGGCAGGACAAAGGTGGTTTCGGCCAGGTTCATCTCGCGCGCGAGCTGCTGCATCTCGCGGTCGGAGAGCCCGCGCCCGTCGGTGAATACCGCCAGCGGGTTTCCCTCCAGCTTGCGCGCGGTGAAAACGTCGAGCTGCACGAACGGATACTTGCGCTCTGCCATTCGCTCCTCCTCCAGAGAGCAGTTTGGACGCGGGCGGCGCGCCGCGCGATTGAAACTTTTTCATGCCAGGTTGCTGCCCGCCACCGGCCGGGGCTGGCAAGAATCTTCGCAGCCGGCTGGGCTGCGCCGGCATCTGGAAACCAGCGGCCGGCAGTGTTGACCGTCCAAGCGCCGGCTGCGTATCCTAACCGGATAATCTCAGACCAGCGGCGAGCGTTGTCCATGTTGGCTCGAATCCAGCCGCGATGGTCGTGATTGGAAGAGGGAAGATTCGTCATGGCATTGAAGATCAACGACACCGCACCAGACTTTGTGGCGGAAACCACTGAAGGTCCCATCCGCTTCCACGACTGGATCGGCAACGGCTGGGCCGTGCTGTTCTCGCATCCCAAGGACTTCACGCCCGTCTGCTCCACCGAACTGGGCTACATGGCCAAGCTGAAGCCGGAGTTCGACAAGCGCAACGTCAAGATCCTCGGCCTGTCCGTGGACCCGGTGGACGACCACAAGCGCTGGGCCGACGACATCAAGGCGATCACCGGCACCGCGCCCAACTATCCGCTGATCGGCGACAAAGACCTGAAGATCGCCAAGGCGTACGAGATGCTGCCCGCCGAAGCGGGCGACACGTGCGCCGGACGCACCCCGGCCGACAACGCCACCGTGCGCAACGTGTTCGTGGTGGGTCCGGACAAGAAGATCAAGCTGATCCTGGTCTACCCGATGACCACGGGGCGCAACTTCGACGAGATCCTGCGCGTCATCGACGCCATGCAGCTCACCGCCAAGCACCAGGTTGCCACGCCGGTGAACTGGAAGCCGGGCGATGACGTGATCATTGTTCCCGCCGTCTCCGACGAAGACGCGAAGAAGAAGTATCCCGAAGGGTGGAAGGCCGCGCGGCCCTACGCGCGCTTCGTGAAGCAGCCGAAGTAAGGCAGTACCGAGTACTGAGTTGATGTGGCGCCGGCCCCAGGCCCGCGCCATTTTTTTTTGCGCGAGGCGATTTCCACATGGCCCCCTTCCCCCTCCCCGCGATCCTGATTCTGCAATCACTTGGCGGGGGGATCCTCGCAAGATCGTGAGAGCCGGAGGTTTAAGACCGAGGTCTTAAACGCTTTGCTTTCAGCGGCGCCTGCGCAACGTGTTCAGCCGGCGAACCTTAGATTCGCGATCTTGAAAAGGCGGGAGTTAGCGGCGCAACGCGTTCGATTTTCAAAGAACAAAGGCCCAGCCGGGTCGATCGCGCCTGGCAACAGGGGGAAGCGAGCCGGCTGGGCTGCTATTTCCAGCTTAGCAAATTGAGGAGGGCGAATGGGAAGGTGCGGCGAAAATTTAGTGCGCGGCGAATGAACGAGTTGGAGTGCTTGTTGCGTTGTTCGGGGCTTGACAAGATTCTGAGCAGCCGGCGAAGCCGGCGGCAGTTTGGTAGCCCACAGCGTGAGCTGCGGGCAGGCTGGGCATTTGGGGGAGCTCGCGAAGCGAGCGGCAGGAATGCTGCTAACCGGGTTCGTGCCGCCCGCTGCGCGGGCTCTTTTCTCGACGCCAGGAACCCACAGCATACGCTGTGGGCTACTAATGTTTCGCTAGCTTCGCCAGCTGCGCGTCGCTCTATTAATGTTTCGCTCGCTGCCGCCAAGCTCTTCGTTGCGGGGAAAAAGACAGGGCCCAGGGCGACTCCCGCAGATGACTGTCGTCACCAGCGGGCTTACGTGTTTTTGCGAGCCGGTTTCGCCGGGCTAAAGCCCGACGCTTCCACCGAGGGTCACTGTCCCTGCCGCCACTGCTGCCGCCACAATTTTTCGATCTCGATGGCCAGCAGCATCGGCGGACGCCCGATCAGCATGTCGCGCCGCCCGGAAAAAACCTTGCCGTACACCACGCCGAGCGGCTCGTGGTAGAGGATGAGCACGTTGTTGTCGGCGCAGTCGTGGTTCTTGCAGGCGCCGGCGAGGATGTACTCCTTGCCCGCGACCACCACCTTGCGGTTCTGCGGACTGGGCCCATCGAGCTGGGCCAGCCACGGCACGCGGGTCAGCGGGCCGAGCGCGCGGTAGTAGGCCGCCTTCGCTTTGCGATCCTGGAGCAGACCGGGCGCGGTGAGCTGGTCGAGGGCGTACCTGGGCGCCGGACCGCGCGATGGCGCCGCGCCGGAAGCGCCAGGCGTGCTCGCAGAGTTTGCGTCCTTCGTTGCGCCGCCCAACGCAGTCGCCGATGCTCGGCATCGCCGATACTTCAGCGCCAGGTTGGCGCGTCCGACTGCCGCCTGCACGGGGCGGTCGCCGTCGAGCTTGATGTAATCGCCGGCCCGGTCAACATAAACGATGGCGATCATCTGCGCGTTGTCCGGCATGTCGCCCTGAAACGCGACTTTGTAGTTCTCCGGCGCGCTGTTGCCGAAGTACGAGTACGACGCCTGCACGTTGTTCGACGCCACGCGGTTGTTGCCGGCGATGAACACCAGCGCGCTGTCGAACACGGTGATGCGCGGCGAGCTGTTGTTGCGGCAGTCGGAGAGATACGTTCCACCGAACAGCCGCATGGTCTCGCGGTCCAGGCGCTCCTGCGCGCCGGCCGCGAGCGCGCCCATCAGCAGGCACGCCGCCGCGGCGGCCCATCGCCTCATGCTTTGACTCCGGCCCATGGACTCCCCTTCTTTGGCCTTGCGAAAAAACCGAGCTGCGAGCGTCATCCTGAAAACGGGAAGAATGAAAGTGCTATAAAAATAAGGTTGCACAGCCGGCACGGAAGCGCATGTGGTCCGGTGATCATCCCGGTCTTCAAAACCGGCGCTCGGCGCCTTCGTGGTGTCGAGGGTGGGTTCGACTCCCACTCGCTTCCGCCACAGCTGCGCCGGTCCCTCGCGATCGCTCGGGACTTGGCCTGCGGGCCCCCCGCTGCTGCGCTCACGCCCGCAAAGCGGCCCAGGTTCGACTACCGCTTGCTTCCGCCAAGCTCCGATCCCGGCGGTGTCCCGTAGCGGGAACCAGGGTCCCGCCCTCCCGCAACAAAATTCTGGCAAAAATCGGGCGCCCGAGGTAGATTTCTTGCCGCAAGCCGGCCCCCCAGCCCGGCCGTCGGCCCGGTAACGCTCGGCCCGTCGTCGAGATTTCCCGCAAGCAAAAATGCAACGTTCACTTACGCGAGCGCTGTGCGCCGGAACGGTTGTGCTGCTGTTCGGCTGCGCCCTGGCGGCAGGACAGAGCGAGAGCCTGGGTGACGTGGCGCGCCGTGAACGTGAGCGCCGGGCGCGCGCGGCGTCGCACCCGCGGGTGCTGACCAACGAAGACCTGCAACGGGAAAAAATTCTCGACGACGACGCGCGCGCGACGTTGGCGAATGATTCCAGCGCCGCGGCGCAGAAAATGCCCTCCCCGGCCGGAAGCGCGAGTGCACCCGCGGTCGTCATCGCGCCGGCCATGCCACAACCGGCGCAGGCGGCAGCGAGCGAAGCCCAGGCGCCGTGGAGCTTCTCGCTCGGTGAGTACGCTCGCCGTCTGCGCGAAGAGAAGGCGCGCGCACGTGAAGCGCACGCGCTCGCCGAGCGCAGCACCGGCCCGGGCGCGGCAACGCCCGCTTCGCGGGTGATGATCGCGCCGCGCACCGCGCCGCGTTCGCTGGCGGCAATCAGCGCCGGGCCGCGGAGCGCGCGGCGAAGAACGGAGCGATCGCCCCGGCGCGTTGGCGGCGCCGGCGACGAAGATCGAGTGCTGCGCGCGATGGGCACGAACTACACGCTGCGGCGCGGCGACTCGCTCTGGAAAGTTGCGCGCCTGCTTTTTCGCGACGCGCGATTGTGGAAGGAAATCTGGCGCGCCAACCCGCAGATCACGAATCCCAATCGCGTGCGCGCGGGAAGAACCGTTCGCCTGCCCGGCGAGCAAACTCTGGCGCGGGCCCGCGCCCGGCTCGCCGCGCCTCGCGTGGCACGCGTTTCCGGCCCGCGCAACCATCCTGCAGCCGCGGCCAGCGCATGGGGAGCGTCGCTGAAGTCCCGCCGCGGCGCAACGCCGCTTGCGGCACACGCCGCGGCCGTGGCCGGCCTGCCGGATGCCGCAGTTGCCGCGGTTTGCGACGGGCCGGCGTCCGCGTGCTCGGCGCAGCCGCCGTCGCGCAAGTAATTCCCCGCCGCCGGACTGGCGCGCCGCCCGCCGCGCGTGTAAAACCAGAGCGTGGCGGTCTCCACCACTTCCGCTTTTTCCGATGACGGGCGCTCGCCTGCGGTGCGCGGCGTGCTGCACGCGCCGGCATCGGCGAATGGCGCGGCGATCGCGCTCACGCACGGCGCCGGCGGCAATATGAACGCGCCGGTGCTGGTGGCGATGGCCGATGCGCTGGCCGCCGCCGGCTTCACGGCGCTGCGCTACCAGCTGCCGTATCGCCAGGCGCGGCCCACGGGACCGCCGCGTGTGGGAGACGCGGAGCGCGATCGCGACGGCATCGGCAACGCGCTCGCGTCGCTGCGCGCAGCCGGCGCGGAGCGCATCTTCGCCGGCGGGCACTCCTACGGCGGGCGCCAGACGACGATGCTGGCCGCCGACGAACCCGCACTTGCCGGAGGGCTGCTGTTGTTTACGTACCCGCTGCATCCGCCGGGACGCGCGGCGCAGTTGCGCACCGCGCACTTCCCGCAACTACGAACGCCCGCCATGTTCGTGCACGGCGAGCGCGACAACTTCGCCACCACGGCGGAGCTGGAGGCGGCGATCAAACTCATTGCGGCGCGCACAGCGATGGTTGAAGTCGCCGGCGCAGGGCACGATCTGCGTCCGCCAAAGCGCGCGGAGTCTCTCGAGGGCCTCGCCGCGCGCGTGGCGCGCGAGTTTGCCTCTTTTGTGGGCGCCTGATCGCCGCGGACCCCCAGAGCACGATATGATTTCCGGCGGAGGCGCCGCATGAAGAACACCGCTCTTGCGCGCAAGACGACAGCCCTGGCGCTGGTGGTGGCCGCCACGCTCGTGCTCGCCGCGTGTCCGCCGAGCGTGCGTATCGGCGACCTGGCGGCCGATCCGGGCCGCTACTACAACAAGGAAGTGTCGGTCTCCGGCACGGTGACGCAGTCGTACGGCGCGCTCGGCACCGGGGCCTACGAACTGGAGGACGGCAGCGGCAAGATCTGGGTCATCAGCGAGAACTACGGCACTCCGTCCAGGGGCGCGCGCGTGGGCGTGACCGGCAGCGTGATCCAGGGCGCGAGCTTTGGCGGACGCACGTTCGGCCTCGCGCTGCGCGAGACGCGGCGCCGCCACTGAACCGCATGAACCAGCGCTTGGCAGCGGCTGCGTGGCACTCCGCCGCGCTGCTCGCGATCGTGTGCCTGTTCGCCGGCGAGGGGCTGGCGCGCGTGCAGCGCGTCGAGATTACCCGCCGCGAAGATGTGCTCGGCGGCAAGCCGTGGGGCAACGCCGGCGCTTACGAAAAACTCGTCGGCCGCGTCTACTTCAGCGTGAAGCCGGAGAACGCGCACAACCGGCAGATCATCGACCTGCCGCGCGCCGACCGCAACGCCGCCGGCGAAGTGGAGTTCTCCTCCGACGTTTACATCCTGCGTCCGAAAGAATCGTCACGCGGCAACGGCGCGCTGCTGCTGGAGATTTCCAATCGCGGCGGCAAGGGGATTCTCGCCATCATGAACGGCGGACGCCCCGGGCCTGACCCGACCACCGAAGAGCAGTTCGGCGACGGGTTTCTCCTGCGCAACGGTTACACGGTCGCGTGGCTCGGCTGGCAGTGGGACGTTCGTGACGATCCCAGCCTGGTGCGTTTGTATGCGCCGGTGGCGCGCGGGCCGATGGGAGCGCATTTGCGCGGGCCGGTGCGCACCGACTTCACGCTGAACGAGGCGCGCGACGAGGCGCCGCTCGCGCACCTGGTGCGCAACATTGTCGGCGGCCAGGGATATGCGGCCGCCGATGCGGACAGTCCCTACGACGTGCTCACCGTGCGCGACGCGCCACTCGCCGCGCGCCAGCCGATCGAGCGCTCACGCTGGAAGTTCGCGCGCATGGCTGAAGGCAAGCTCACGCCCGATCGCCGCTCGATCCACCTCGACGGCGGCTTCCAGCCGGGAAAGATTTACGAACTCGTTTATTACGCCGAGGACCCGGTGGTCGCCGGACTGGGCCTGGCCGCGGTGCGCGACTTCGCCAGCTATGTGAAGAACGACAAGCAGGCGGTCGCGCCCGTCGCGCGCGCCTACACGGTTGGGATTTCGCAGAGTGGCCGCTTCCTGCGGCAATTTCTCTTCGACGATTTCAACGCCGACGAAGACGGCCGCCAGGTGTTCGACGGCATGATCTCGCACGTGGCCGGCGCGGGACGCGGCAGCTTCAACCACCGCTTCGCGCAACCTTCCCGCGACGGCCAGCCGATGAGCGCATTTTTCTTTCCCGTGGACATCCCGCCGTTCGCCACCACGGGGCCGTGCAAGGGTTGTACCGGACTGCTGGACCGCGCCGCTGGGTCGAACACGGCGCCGAAGATTTTTCTCAGCAACACGTCGTATGAGTACTGGAGCCGGGCAGCGTCGCTCATCCACACCAGCTACGACGCCAAGGGCGATCTCGCGCCCGACCCGCGGGTGCGCATCTACATGTTCGCCGGGCTGCAGCACGCCAGCGATCCGTTTCCGCCGCAGCGCACCGAAGGCCAGCAGCGCAACAACGCCAACCCGGTGCGCTTCTTCTGGCGCGCCATGCTCACGAACCTCGACGCGTGGGTCGCGCGCGGCGTGGAGCCGCCGCCGACCACGGTCCCGCGCGTCGCGGACGGTACGCTGGTCACGCTGGACAAGCTGAAGTTCCCGAAGATTCCCGGCATCAACGTTCCGCGCAGCACGAACCTCGGGTTCCAGCTCGATTTTGGCCCGCACTTCACCGAGGGAATCATCACGCAGGAGCCGCCGAAGGTCCTGGCGACGTTCGGCACGCTCGTGCCGCAGACCAACGCCGACGGCAACGACCTGGGCGGCGTCACACCACCGGAGCTGGCCGTCCCGTTGGCGACGTACACAGGCTGGAACCTCCGCTCGCCCCAGATCAGCGCGCCCGAGCAGCGCACCAGTTTTCTGGGATCGTATATTCCGTTCGCCAGGACTGCCGCCGAGCGCGCAGCCAACCACGATCCGCGCTTGTCGCTGGCGGAGCGCTATCCGAGTTATGACGATTACCAGCGGAAGTATCGGGCCGCGATCGAGAAGCTCATCCAGCAGCGCTTCCTGCTCAGAGAGGACTTGCCGGCGCTGATGGAGCGCGGCCAGGCCGAGTGGCAGGAAGCGATGAAGTAAGTTGCCAGTTGGCAGCCGCCAGAAGAACGCTGCCGGCTGCTAGCTGTTCGTAGCCGGTAGCCGGCAGCGCATGGCTTACGCCACCGCCTGTTCCCGCGGATTTTCCGGCAGAAAAATGGAAACGCACGTGCCGCCGTGCGCGCCTTTTGTCGCGCTGCGCACGCGGATGCGTCCGCCGTGTTTTTCCACCGCGGCGCGCACCACCCAGATTCCCAGTCCGCTGCCGCGCTCGGTGCGCAGCGGCGAGAACGGCGCGAGCAGGCGGTTCAGGCGGTCGCGCGCGATGCCCGGCCCGGTGTCGCGCAGAACAATGCGCACTCCCTTGCGCCGCGGATCGCGCCAGTCGCGCGACCGGTAAACGTGCACCCAGATGCAGTCGCCGTGCCGGGCGGCGCCGGTGGCATTGCGCAGCAGGTTGAGCAGCGCGTGATGCAGCTCCTGCTCGAAGCAGGCGATCTCGCAGCCGGGCATGAGCTTGCGCTGCACGCGCAGGCCGGCCTGGCGCATCGCGGGCCCGTGCTCCTCCAGGGCGCCGGCCACGAGACGAGAGACGTCGACCTGTGCGAGCGCGCCGGTCGGATACAGCCCGAGGAGCTGGCGCGATATGCGGGTCATGCGGGCCGCTTCCTCGCGCGCCACGTCGAGCAGCGTTTGTGAGCGCGGGTCGAGCCCGGGCGAGCGCGCCAGCAGCGCCAGGGCATAGGTGACGGCGGCGAGCGGATTGTTGATCTCGTGCGCCAGCGACGCCGCCAGTTTCGAGCTGGCGTCGGCGCGCTCCCGATCGCGCAGTTGCGCGCGCGATCGCTTCAGCGAACTGGCCATGTCGGCGAACACCTGGCCGAACTCGCGGATCTCCATGGGGCCGCCGCGCGGCACGGGCGAATCGAAATCGCCCGCCTGCAAAGCCAGAGCGCGCCGCCGAAGCTGCGCGATGGGCGTGGAGAACAGGCCGGCGACCACGTAAGCCAGCGCCAGCGCCGCCAAACCCCACAGCGCCGCCAGGCCCATGGAGACGCGGCGCAGTTGCGCGGTGCCGGCCAGCGCTTCCGCCTGCTCGATCTCGGCGATCAGGCAGCCGCCGATCTCGGGGAGGTCGAGCACGGTGCGCAGATGTCCGTCGCTGACCGGCGCGACATGGCACGAGGCGTTCGGCCGGGTGCTGTGCGGAGCAAACACCTGTCCGGTGGGGCTCACGAAGTCCACGTGCCCGCTGCGGCCCAGCCCGTAAGTGGAAAAGATCTGCTGGAGGTCGGCGCGGTAAAAACCCGCGAGCAGGCGGGTCCGGCCCTCCGCGTCGCGGGTGCGCAGCACATAGCCCACGCGGTGCTGGCTGGCGCTCGGCACGAATTGCAGGCCGGCGTCCGAATCGGCGAGCGTGGCCAGCCAGCGGGCGCAGCCTCCCGCGCCGATGCGCAGCCGCCCCGGCGTGACCAGCAGCGCGCAAATTGCGTCGCTGTTGCGCACGTATTCGGCCAGGGACTCGCGCACGCATTGCGTGTTCAGCGCGCCGCTGGCGCCGCAGTTGCTCTCGGCGCTTTCCAGCGTGTGACGCACCTGGTCGCGCTCGCGCGTGAGACGATCGAAAAGCAACTGCCTGCGGCCCTCTGCTGCAAGCGACAACATTTGCCGGGTGTGCTCGTTGGCCGCGGCCCGCGACAGCCGATAGTCCACCATGCCGACCAGCGCGCAGGCGGATGCCGCCACCGCGACCAGCACAAGAGTCAGTTGTACCCGGATCGACGGGCTGGGTACTCGCATAGCAGGCAGACGTGCGCCCTTGATCTTTCCCTGGAGGAGGCCGAAGCACTCGTCTCAATGCATGAAACCAGCCACGTCTGCGGCGCCAGAACCGCAGCACATTGAAGGAGATGCGCGCCTGTGCAAAATGTGAGCGCGCGGGAGCGGGGAAATTCCTGCTCGCAATCGGAAGGATTTGCCGTCCAGCGCGGGCGGGAGGAAGAAACCGCCCGGTTACTCCTGCTCCAGTAGTTTTCCCAGTGTCGGCTTGTGCTTTTCTTCCTTCGGACGCCGCCGCGACCGCGCCACGCGCGTGGGCCGGGGCGAGCCGATATGTTCGCGCGCGGCGGCCTTCACCGCGTCTGCTGCGCGAAATGGTTTTTGTTTTTTGCGTCGCGCCATGCCGGCATCCGCCGAGCGCGATTATGCAATAATCGAAGCGCATGGCGCTCGAGGAAAAAGACCTCTACGTGGAACGCGAGCAGAAGAAGCCGGCGCGGCTGGCGTGTCCGCACTGCCGCCTGGAAGACGACTACGAGCTCGCCTGGCTGGTGCGTAACAAGAAGCCGCAGCTGCCGCCGCAGGCCGACGAGCGCGACCGCGCCAGGTTTGCCAAAGCCCGCAACTACATGTTGCGCCGTGACGACGTGGTGGTGTGCAAGAACGTGCGCTGCCGCAAGCGCTTTGAAGTTTCCGGCGTGCAGTCGGTGGTGTTCTTTGACGCAACGCCGGTCCCCACGCACATCGAAGTGCCCGAGCCGGAACCGGAGAAACCGAAGGAAGATCCGCGCGTTGCCGCCATGCGCAACGCCTTCCGCAAGCGCTACTAGGGGGCTTGGCAGGCTTTTCCCGGCGTGAGTAGTTTCTTCCAGTAATCAAAGCGTAATCGGTGCGCCTATCCTGCTGGCCCGCAGCAACTTACACCGGCCGTCTTCTGGAACCCAAGCTGCTCTCCTTAAGCCTGCTTGCGGCGGTCGGCAACTAGCCCCCTGGCGCCGTCGCCACAAGCTTTGGCAGACAAGCCCTGGCGGATTCTCGCGGTCCGCCGGGGTTCGTAATCAAGGAGACGAACCTATGAGGAGAGCAGTACTGGGCATCGCAACAGCGGCGTTTGCCCTCGCCGCCACACTTTCCGCGGCGGCGCAGTTGGGCGTGGGCGGCACGGTTGGCGCGGCAGCGCAGGGCACCGCGCAGCGCGGCACCAGCGGTCTGGGCAGCACGCTGGGCGGCACAGTGAATTCGACCGTGGGGGCCGCAGGCGCTGAGGTTACCACCGCCACCGAAACCAGCACGCGGGCAACGCGCGGCGCGCACGATGCGACCGCCGGCGCCACGTCGGAAACTTCCGCCGAGGCAAAGAAGACGTCGCGCCACGGCAAGAAGAGCAAGAACGGCGCCGACACCATGGCGCAGAGCACGGCACAGAGCACAATCCAGGGCGCCGCTCAGACCGCCACGCAGAGCACGTCAGAGACTGCCAAGTCCGCCGATCAGCCGGCAAAGCCGGAAGACAAGAAGCCGGGCGGCGCTGAAGTGGGCGCCGAATCAAGCACCGGCGCGGGCGTCTCGGTGGGCAGCGGCGCGGCTGATGTGAATGCCGCCAGCGCAACTTCCACCAGCACCGACGTGAAGGCGAACGGACCGGGAGCGAGCGTCTCCTCCGGCGCTGACAGCCAGACTTCAGTGCAGGGGTCTTCTTCCCGCATGAACCACTCGCGCCAACACAAAAAGTCCGACAAGAAGCCGGAGAGCAAGCCGGCGACGGAGGACAACCCCAAGCAGTAATACCGATTTTGAACCCACTGCGGCGTGCGCCACCCACCCACGCTCGCGGCGCCTGATGCCCAGCGCGGCCTTCAAACGGGTCCCCTCCGCGCTGGGCCTTCTTTTGCGTGCCTGGCGGCGCTGTCGCGCGGCCTCTTCGACGAGCACCGGCGCATCCCACCGATCAAGGTTGCGGGTCATTTATACTGCCGGGTTGGTTTGTGACTCCGGGCCCCCGCCTGTCAGCTTCGCTTGCGAGGTTCACGATTGAAGATCCTGGTGTGCATGAAGCAGGTCCCGCAGAAAGACGCTCCCCTGAAGCTCGAGTCGGGCGCGTGGGATCGCGAAAACGTGTCCTATGAAGTGAATGAGCCCGACGCCTACGCGCTCGAAGAGGCGCTGCGCCAGAAGGAGAAGCACGGCGGCGAAGTGGTGGTGATCACCGCCGGCCCGGCGCGCGCGCAGCAGGTGCTGCGCGAGGCGCTGGCCAAGGGCGCCGACCGCGCCATTCATCTGGAGGACGTGGTTTTCGCCGGCCTCGACGCCGGCAACGCGGCGCGCGCCCTCGCGGCCGCGATCAAAGACGAAGGCTTCGACCTGATCTTCACCGGCCTGCAATCGGACGATTACGGCTACGCGCAGACCGGCGTGATCCTGGCCGAGCTGCTGGGCTGGCCGCACGCGACGATCATCATGCACATCGAGAAGAACGACGCCGGCATTCGCGTGAAGCGCGAGCTGGAAGCCGGCTACTTCCAGTACGTGCAGATGCCACTGCCGGCCGTGCTCACCATCCAATCGGGCATCAACAAGCTGCGCTACGCCACGCTGATCGGCATCAAGCAGGCGAAGAACAAGCCATTGCGCAAGGTGACGCTGGCGGAAGTGCAGTCCGCGATCGGACCGAACAGGCAGCAGATCGAAAAGCTCTACGTGCCGCAGAAGACGAAAAAGACCGAAGTGCTCGACGGCGCGCCCGCCGAGGTGGCGAAGAAAATAGTGGAGAAGCTGCGCAACGAAGCGCGCGTGCTGTAAAGGGTGACGAACCGCAGTGGGGGCAGTATGGGCCTGGCAAACAGAACACCGCAGCAGGAACCGGAGCGAATTCACCTTGTCGAAGGCAGGCAACGCCGCGAACTAAGGGGCCAGCGCAACACCGTGGCCGGCTGGCTGCTGGTTGCGTTCGCCGTGCTGGCGGCCATCTTTGTGCCGCAGGACGTCCGGTTGGGAGGCGTAGGCGTCCTGGTGGCCGCAGGAGTCCTGGGACTGATTGGCCTCGGACTAGTTGCGCTCGGCGCAATTCAACGCGGCGACGCGATGACGCGGGACCAACAGTAAGTCCAGTCACGAAAGGCAGAGCATGGCAGACAACATCCTGGTGGTTGTCGAGCAGCGTGAGGGAAGACTGAACCGCGTCTCCTACGAGACGATTGCCGGCGCGCAGGCCATCGCCGCCGACACCGGCTGGACGCTGGAAGCCGCCGTGGCGGGCAGCGGCGTGGGCGCCGTCGCCGGCGAAGTGGCGGCGAAGAAAGTGGCGAAAGTGTACGACATCGAATCGCCGCGCCTGGCGCCGTACACGCCCGACGGGTTCACGCACGCGCTGAAGCAGTTCATCGGCGAGCGCAAGCCGAGGCTGGTGCTCATGCCGCACACCTACCAGGTGCGCGACTTCGCGCCCCAGCTCGCCACGGCGCTCGGGAGCACGCTGATCAGCGACGCGACCGGCTATAAGAAGGATGGCGACCGCCTGCTCTTCGTCCGCCAGATGTTTCAGGGCAAGTTTGCCGCCGACGTCAGCTTCACCGGCGAGCCGCCATGGTTCGCCACCTTCCAGGCCGGCGCCTTCCGCGGCGACAAGGCCGAAGCGGGCGCGAACGCCGCGCCCGTCGAAACGGTGAACGTGGAAGTTCCTGAAAATGTGATCCGCACCAAGCCGGAAGCAGTCTTCAAAGAAGCCAAGCAGGCGGTGGACCTGACGCAGGCCGAGATCATTGTCGCGGTCGGACGCGGAATCAAAGAGCAGAAGAACATCGCCATGGCCGAGCAACTGGCGCAGGCGCTGGGCGGCGAGATTGCCGCGTCGCGTCCCATCTGCGACTCGGGGTGGCTACCCATGGACCGCCAGATCGGGTCTTCCGGCCAGACGGTCGCGCCCAAGCTCTACCTGGCTTTGGGAATTTCCGGCGCGATTCAGCACATTGTCGGGATGAAGGGCGCGCGCACGATTATCGCCATCAATAAAGATGCCGACGCGCCGATTTTCGAGATCGCCGACTACGCCGTGGTGGGGAACCTGTTCGACATCGTGCCGCCGCTGACGGAAGAAGTGAAGAAAGCGAAAGGATAACGTTTCGAGGTTTCAAGGTTTCGGGGTTTCGATGCCCTTGTGTCGGAGGCGATTGCTTTGGGACATTCCTACAAGGACTTGCCGGTCTGGGGAAAGGGTCGCGAGTTGGGGATCGAAACGTATCGCCCTACGGCTACGTTCCCAAAGCATGAGAAACCTGAATGATCGTTTTCCGCAAACCTCTGGCCGGAATCGAGCGCCCGCAGATGGAGGCCGACGTGGTCATCGTCGGCGGCGGGCCGGCGGGGCTGGCGTGCGCGTTGCGGCTGGCGCAGCTCATTGACGCGCACAACGCCGCGCATCCCGGCGCGCAGCTCAGCAAAGAGAACATTTACGTGCTGGAGAAGGCGCGCGAGATTGGACAGCACTGCCTGTCGGGCGCGCTGCTCGATCCGCGGTCGATGCGCGAACTGCTGCCGGGCTTCGAGAAAGAAGCGCCGCTCGACGCCGAGGTCACGAAGGAAGCTGTTTACTTCCTGACGGAGAAATCGAAGTTCAAGTTTCCCATCGCGCCGCCGCCGCTGCGCGACCACGGCAACTACGTGATCTCGCTGAGCCGGTTCACCAAGTGGCTGGGCGAAAAGGTCGAGCAGGCGGGGATCACGCTGTTCACCGGCTTTGCGGGAAGCGAGCTGCTCATCGAAGGCCAGCGCGTGGAGGGCGTGCGCACCGACGACAAGGGCGTGGACAAGCACGGCGAGAGGAAAGCCAACTTCGAGCCCGGCTACGACCTGAAGGCGAAGATCACGATCCTGGCGGAAGGCACGCGGGGGTCGTTAAGCAAGCAACTCGTTAGCGCATTCCAGCTCGACCGCGATCGCAATCCGCAGACCTACGGCGTCGGCGTAAAAGAGTTGTGGGAGGTCCCGTCGGGGCGCATCGCCGCCGGGGAAATCATGTACACCTTGGGCTGGCCGCTGACCACGAAGGAATACGGCGGCGCGTGGATTTATGGCGCGAAAGACAACATCGTGTCGCTCGGCTTTGTCATCGGCCTCGCTTATCCCGACCCGCGGGTTGATCCGCAGCACGTTTTGCAGAATTTCAAGACGCATCCGTTCGTGGCGAAGCTGCTCGAGGGCGGCAAGATGGTGCGCTACGGGGCCAAGTCCATGCCCTACGGCGGCTGGTACGCGGTGCCGCCGCTGGCCGGCGACGGATGGCTGATCCTGGGCGACTCGGCCGGACTGGTGAATTCGCAGCGGCTGAAGGGCATTCACCTGGCCATCAAGAGCGGCATGCTCGCGGCTGAAACGGCGTTTGAGGCGATGCTGGCGCAGAATTTTTCCGCCGGGCAGCTCGCGACGTATCAGAAGAAGGTTGAATCGAGCTGGATCAAGGATGAGCTGTGGAAGGTGCGCAACTTCCACCAGGGATTCGAGCACGGCTTCTGGCGCGGCATGCTTCACGCCGGCATCCAGCAGTTCACCGGCGGACGCGGCCTGCGCGCGCGCTATCCCGCCACCGCCGGGCACAGGCGAATGAAGAAGCTGGCTGATGTTGGTTCGGCGGCCGATCCTGAGAACGACGGCTGGGCCAAGGGCGACGGCAAGCTGACCTTCGACAAGCTCACCGACCTTTACTACTCCGGCACCAAGCACGAAGAAGACCAGCCCGCGCACCTGGTGATCCACGACACCAACATCTGCAACACGCGCTGCGCCACCGAGTACGGCAATCCCTGCCAGTACTTCTGTCCTGCCAACGTCTACGAGATGGTCAAAGCATCGGACGCGCCCGCGGCGAAGCAGATCCACTTGAATCCCTCGAACTGCGTGCACTGCAAGACGTGCGACATCATGGACCCGTACGAGATCATCACCTGGGTGCCGCCGGAGGGCGGCGGCGGGCCGAATTACGACGGCATGTGAGCTTCGGCATAAACAGTAGCTGTCGCTACAGCAAGCACCGCATTACGAGAGATTCGCGAATCGAGAAGGCCTGGATTCGGAATATGGTGATTACTGTTGACAAGCTTGCATCTGAGTGCTACTACCTCGCCTACTAGTAGTTCTTAGGAGGTTCCTGATGCCGACCCCTAGAGGATTCCGAGGGTGGCAGGATTTTGTTACTAGCACTCGCTAGTATTTCGGCTACTGCTCAAAATGGAAAGTACACAAGACTGCAAAATAATGGGAAGAAGCTTTCCTCGACTCCAGTCTCGCAAAGAGTATTGCTATTTGAGTTTACGCTCCCATCTGGCAAAGCTGGTAAGTTCCTGATTGATGAGGGCGGAATGGCAAAATTCGGTGACCTCCAGACGGGGTATGCCTTTGCTCTGGTGCCATTGATCACAGACGTGTCGAAAAAGGCCGCTTCTCTAACGGTGTATCGTCTTTCGCAGGACGAGAGCGGAAATGAGTCAATTCAACCTCTCGACCATTTCGACACAACGGTGGATAATCCTGTCTTTACAAGTGGCGTCGGAAAGACTCAAATCCGGCTCATTTCTGTCGGGGAGCCGGGAGCGACCCTAGTGCCGGCACTCACCCCTGCACAGGGGGCAAGAGCTGATCGCCGCAGTGCTGCCCGCCGGCTTATTGGGCACGATCTGCCTCGAAAGGTATCGAATCGGGTTCGGATTGCTGCTTGGAATGCGGTCAGGAATGGGCGTGCGCAATCTGCGTCTGGATGTCGTGCGGATGCTGTTGCGACCCGCCGAGGAACTGCATGCAGCCATAGAAGTCAGGCACGTAGCGGTGAGTTCGAATCCGCGATAGTTTCCGCCATTCGTGTGAGTGTTCGCAAACATTGCCGATTCCGACGAGCATCGCTGATTTTTCTGGCGGGGCTCGGCTCCTTCTTTATTCCTATGCGAGCCGCGCCGACGCAAGTCCCGAGTCAGGCGGGCGGTGGGCACAAGCGACCACCGGAGAGCACGCGGGCTCCCAGCACTGAATTATCGAAGGACCTGCTGGCAAAGTCCGAAACCCAAGCGCGCGCCTTGCCTCCCGCGATGCGCTCTCTTGCCTTGGCGCAGATCGCCGCAGCAGAGGTGCTCTCTGAGCGCGATCATGCTGTCTCGCTTCTGCGAGAGGCGTTCCTCGCGGCGACGTCAATTCAAGATGACCCAACCGCGAAGGATTACCTGCAAGATCTCATACTACAAGCCCTTATTCCCCTAAACCAAGCGGCGGCTGATGAGCTCACCCAGCAGGCTGAAGAGCGACCGCGGCGTGCGGCGCTCGGGCTTCTGATGGGGCAGGCAGCGCGACATCACCAATTTGATCGTGCGCTCGACATTCTTAATCGCCTAGCGGGCGAGCCAGGCGACTTTCCTTACCAGAGGGCGACCGAGCTCATGATGGCGATCCCGGCGGAACGGAACGCCGACCGGGTATTCGTATTCGGCCAAGCCTTCAATCACTACAAAGGAGAGCCGGCGGCCACGAGCATGCACGTCACCGGTGAGACGTTCTCCCGTATGCTGGCGCGCTTCTGGAACTGGCTGCCCAAGGCCATGGTACTCGAAGCGATCGAGGAGATCCTGGCCAAGGCCAAGAAGGCCGACGGGGAAGAAGGCGTACAAGTCACGGCGGCAACAGCCGAGGGCAGTGCTTCGTTCAATTCCTATTATGAATACTGCCTCTTTGAGGTATTGCCTGTCCTGCGCAAACTCGATCCACAGCACGCGGACAGCTTGCTCCGCGATACCGCGCAACTCCGGCCTGTGATCGAGAAGTATGCGAATGGCTTACAGTCGCTCGATCCCACAATCCGCGACACGCCGCTCGGCCCTGGAGAACACAGCAGCCTGAACGTTGGACTGCTGTTGAAGGCCAGCCACCAAGGGAGTGACGGGCTGGTCACACCTTTCAATACAGACGCCCAGGTTCGATCCCAGTACCGCGCGGAGGTTGCGCGAATTATCGAGGCAAGCAGGTCGAATCCAATGCAAGCATTGGCGCGAGCCGATTCCCTGCCGGAGGTGATAACCGGATATTGGGCAAGGGCAGCGGCCTTGCAAGGCATTGCCGGCGTAGCCTTGAAGTCAGATCCTTCCGCAGCTTCGTCCGCGGTTGGCGAACTCAGAAGACTTGCCGGGCATGTCGAAAGCCAGTACCTCCGTGCGACTTTTCTGATCTCGGTAGCTGATCTGTATCTCACGCTGGGCAACAGGGATGCTGCTCAGGAGGCGATCCAAGACGGGACCAAGTGCGCCCTGGCGCTGTATGACAAGGACAAGAATCCCGACGATCCTAATAAGGCAATGAAAGCATTCTGGCCTTCGACGGCTGTGTGGAGATTATTTATCGTGCTAGCCAGCCGGATTTCGCTGGAGGCTGCAAACGAAATCATCGACAGCATCCGGGACGACGACATCAGGATCAGCGAGCGGGTGGCGCTCGCCGTTGCTTTGGCAGGCGCCACCCCAAGGAGAAACGTAGTAATCGTGAAGACCAAGGGAAGCATGAGTCAGACCACGCTCGACCTTCCGGAGTAATGCCTGCTGCGATCCCCAGGCGCACATCATTTTCTGTGCTCTCTAGGTGAATATTCAGGCAGGCGCATCGTGGTTAAGCGGCATCCAACACTGAACCATGCTCAAACCTGCCCAGGTTTTTGTCACAGTTTGCATAGTCTCACTTTCCGTCGCCGCCACGCGCAGGGTCACGAAATCGCGCTCACCGGCGGCGGGCTCTTCGCCTCCAACCAGAACTTCAACGTTGACGCCAGCGCCGCCATCGAAGGCAGTTACGCCGGGCGCCTGGCACACATGCCGTTGGCCTCGATTTACGGTGAGGTCCCGCTCGCCTGGGGATTCAGCAACGCCGCCACGATTGCGAACGTCCCGGCGGCGCTCACGCGCGAGTGCTCGTCTTTCTTCTTTGCGCCGGGACTCAAACTGAAGCTCGCGCCTGAGTTTCCCCTCTCACCGTACCTCACCGTCGGCGTCGGTTTGGGGCGCTTCCATCAGTCCGGTAAGTCGGACACGACCACGGTGGCGCAGTACGGGGGCGGCGTTGACATGAAAATCCTGCCGTTCGTAAGCCTGCGCGGCGAGGTGCGCGACTACAACTCCGGCGTGCCCGATTTCGGCCTGCCCGCCAGCGGACGCCAGCACAATGTGCTGGTGACGGGCGGGCTGGCGCTGCGGTTCTAACACCCGAAGACTCCAACGCAGAGGACGCGGAGGACGCAAAGGAAAACCATTTCAACAAATCTGCCGATTCGAATCTGCGGGCTTGTGAATGTCTTCTTTCGGCGTCCCTCTGCGTAGCCAGCGTCCTCTGCGTTCAAAGGCCTTGCGCTTCTTGCATCTTCTTCTCTGGATTTGCGAGAATATAGTGTTCCTTCAGCCGATTGGAGCGGTCTGGGCGGGCCCGGAATTTCGAGTCTCGGGCGGGCCGCGGGACATCTAATTGGTTGAGATAACGCTGTCGGCTACAACAACCCCGTGGCTAGGGCCCGCAAGGGCGGCGTAGCCACTGAGCCGGCGGATGCTTTCAACATCCCCGTTTCCGGGCGGCCGCGAGCCGCGCCGGGACTGAAGGCGGCAAATAAATTGGCGACCCCTGCAACAGTAGCTTCTGCTTGCCGGCTGGACAACTACCTTGTCCTGCCCGACGAATCCATGGACGCCCGCATTCACACGGCGCGCGAGCGCCTGGGCTCCGACGCGGTCATTCTTGGCCACCACTATCAGCGCGACGAAGTCATCAAGTTCGCCGATTTCCGCGGCGACTCCTACCGTCTGTCGAAGGTGGCTTCGCAGGCCGGCGGGCGCTACATCATTTTCTGCGGCGTGCACTTCATGGCCGAATCGGCCGACGTGCTCGCGCGTCCCGGGCAGCAGGTTGTGCTTCCCGACCTGAACGCCGGCTGTTCCATGGCCGACATGGCCGAGATCACGCAGGTGGAAGACTGCTGGGAGCAGCTCGTCGCGGCCGGCGTGACCAACGACGCGGGCGAGGGCATTACGCCCATCACCTACATGAATTCTTCGGCGGCGATCAAGGCGTTTTGCGGCGAGCGCGGCGGCGTGGTGTGCACTTCGTCGAACGCGCCTGGCGCCATGCGCTGGGCGTTTGCCAAGACCCCAAAAGTTCTGTTTCTCCCCGACCAGCACCTGGGCCGCAACACCGCCTACCGCATGGGCATTCCGCTTACAGACATGGTGGTGTGGGACCCGTTCATGATCGGAGGCGGCGTTTCGCCCGACCGGCTGCGCGCCGCCAACGTCATTCTGTGGAAGGGACACTGCTCGGTCCACCAGCGCTTCCTGCCCGAGCACGTGGACGCGGTGCGCCAGCGCTATCCCGGCATCCGCGTGATCGTGCATCCGGAGTGCCGCTGGGAGGTCTGCGAGAAGGCCGACGGCATCGGCTCCACCGACAAGCTGAGTAAGATGATCGCCGAAGCGCCCGCCGGAACGAGCTTCGCCGTCGGCACCGAAATCCACCTGGTGAATCGCCTGGCGAAGGAGCACGCGCGCGACGGCAAGAAGGTGATCACGCTCGACGACTCCGGCTGCCTGTGCACGACCATGTTCCGCATCTCGCCGCAGCACTTGTGCTGGGCGCTGGAGAACCTGGCCGACGGCAATGTGGTGAACCGCATCACGGTGCCGGCCAACGTGAAGCGCTGGGCGCGCGTGGCGCTGGACCGGATGCTGGAAATTCAATGAGCCGGCACTTAGCATTTGGCGCCTGGCATTTGGCCGCGCGAGGCCGTGCCTGGGCCAAATGCTAAGAGCCAATTGCTAAGAGCTCGTTGTGTCTGACGAACGCACATTTACGCTGCCGGAAGCGCAGGCGCTGCTGCCGGTGCTGGAGTCGCTGCTCAAATCGGCCATCGCCAGCAAGAAGCGCATGGAAGAAGTGCAGGCCGAGATGCAGCAGCTCTCCGGCCGCATCTTCCTGCTGGGCGGCGTCCGGGTTGACTTGCCCGCCGTCACGCGGCGCAAGGCCGAGGGCGAAAAGGCGGCGCACCGGCTGAAGGACACGCTCGACGAAATCAGTGCCACCGGCGTGCAGGTGAAAGACCTCGACGTCGGCCTGCTCGACTTCCCCTGCCGGGTAGACGGCGAGATCATCCTGCTCTGCTGGAAGCTGGGCGAATCGGCCATTGAGCACTGGCACGGCGTGAGCGAAGGCTTCGCCGGGCGCAAGCCGATTGACGACAAAATCAGGAGCGCCTAGGCCGGCTTCCCGCTCCCCGGCAAAGCGCTTTCCGCTTCTCACTTCTCTGCCAAGTAGGGGTCACTCCGGCCCGCGAGGCGAGCGGCACGGAGCGAGGCGATTACGTGTCGCTCGCTTCGCGAGCTTTCCGCGTTGGATCCGCGGACCCACAGCCTACGCTGTGGGCCACTAAACTGCCGCTGGCTTCGCCAGCTGTGTGCGCGGCAAATCGGCCCGCGCAGAGAGGACCGCGGCAGTGCTCGCCTGGAGCTTTCCGGGTTGGATCCGCGGACCCACAGCTTACGCTGTGGGCCGCTAAACTGCCGCTGGCTTCGCCAGCTGTGGGGAGAGCGGGCAGAGGGAAGCGGCGTCACGCAAGCTGCTAAAATCATTTCGTTCTTCTCACGTGACGAACCCGATGCGCTCCCCCCGCCTCACCGTCGTCCTGACGATCGCGGCCTTGCTTCTGCTGGCGGCCTGCGGCGATTTCTTCGTCTCCAATGACACCGTGACCGCGATTGCGGTCACGCCCGCCAATGGCCTGCTGAAGCCGGGGGCCACCCAGCAGTTCACCGCCACCGCCACGCTGGCCAACGGAAACACCAAGGACGTGACCAGCAGCGCGACGTGGAGTTCGTCGAACACGAGCATTGCGACCATCTCGAATTCCGGACTGGCCACGGGCGTCGCCCTGGGCTCCACCACGATTGCCGCGTCGGTCCCGGCCAACGCCACCAGCAACAGCAAGGTCAACGGTCAGACCACCCTCACGGTGAGCAACGCCACGATTCTCACCGTCACGCTCACGCCGGCGAATCCGGTGGTGCGCGTGGGCTCCACGCAGCAGATGAGCGCCGTGGCCACGCTCTCGGACAACAGCACGCGCGACGTAACCAGCACCGGCGCCTGGTCGAGCAGCGCGCCAGCCATCGCCACGGTGAACGCATCGGGACTGGTGACCGGAGTGGCCGCCGGCACGGCGGTCGTGAGCGTCACCGTGGGCACAATTACCGCTTCCACGCCGGTCACGGTTCAGTGACAATAGCTGCCGGAGATGGCAGCCGAAGCTGACAAGATCCGCACCATCGGCATCACCACCGGCGGCGGCGACTGCCCTGGACTGAACGCGGTCATCCGCGCGGCGGTGAAGTGCGCCATTCTGAAGTACGGCTGGCGCGTGATCGGCATCCGCGACGGATTCGATGGCCTCATCTGGCCCGAGGAAAAAGCGCAGGCGCTCGAACTGAAAGACGTGAGCGGCATCCTGCCGCGCGGCGGCACCATCCTCGGCACCACCAATCGCGGCAATCCCTTCAAGTACATGGTCAAGGAAGATGGCCGCGAGGTGGTGCGCGATTATTCCGACGACGTGATCCGCAACGCGCGCGCCCTTGGGCTGGACGCCATCATCGTGATCGGTGGCGACGGCACGCAAGCCATCGGGCTCGACCTGTTTCGCCGCGGGCTCAACATCGTCGGCGTGCCCAAGACGATCGACAACGATCTCAGCGCCACCGACGTCACCTTCGGTTTCGACACGGCGCTGCACACCGCCACCGACGCGGTGGACAAGATCCACACGACGGCGGAATCGCACCATCGCATCATGATGGTGGAGGTCATGGGCCGCGATGCCGGCTGGATCGGCATCGAGGCGGGCATCGCCGGCGGCGCACACGTGATTTTGATTCCCGAGATTCCGTTCACCATCAAAAAGGTCTGCGAGTTCGTGGAGATGCGGCAGCGCAGCGGCAAGCACTTCACCATCATCGTGGTGGCCGAGGGCATCCGCCGGCCGCCGGACCTCGACAGCGACGCGCCCGAGAATGAGCGACGCTCCAAGCCGCGCCTGAGCATGGCCAGCCTGGTCGGCGACGCCGTCGGCCGGTGCTGCCGGCGCGAGGTCCGCGTCACCGTGCTGGGACACATTCAGCGCGGCGGCTCCCCCTCGCCCTTCGACCGCATCCTGAGCACGCGCTTCGGCGTGGCCGCCGTGGACCTGATCGCGCAGCGCAAATTCGGGCAGATGGTCTGCCTGCGCGGCGCCTCGATCGGATCAGTCGACGTGGCGGAAGCCGTGGGCCAGCTGAAGAAAGTTGATCCCAACGGCGAACTGGTGCAGGTCGCCAGGGCGATTGGCGTTTCTTTCGGAGACTAAACCCAGGCTTCACGTTTCCCGTTTCACGTTTCACGTCCGCTCACGCCCAGCGATGGCCCGAGTGTCGCTCACACAGCCAGCAGCCCTCGCCTGAGAACCGGGAACCGGCAACTCGGGTTATAGTGACGTTGAGAGCGCGCCGTGACTTCCGTTCATTCAAGAAAGGCTGGCTTCGGCTCGGTCGCGGTCTGTCTGCTGGCGATCGTGCTCGTGGTCGGCTGCCGCCGCGGCCTGGAGACGCAGAAGGAGTATGCCTGGGTATCGGCGCCGCAGGTCACGCTGCGCGATCGCGTGGCGGCGGTTTACAACCGCGTCGGCATGCTGAAGAACGGCGAGCGCGTAGAGGTGCTGGAGCGCGCCAAGCGCTTCGTCCGCGTGCGCACCGAGTCGGGACAGGAAGGCTGGGTGGAGCAGCGCTACCTGGAGTCGCAGCAGGTTTATGAGGGTTTCCAGAAGCTGGCGCGCGAAGCCGCCACGGCGCCCGTCCAGGGCCACGGCGTGACCCGCTCCACGCTGAACATGCACGTTACGCCCGAGCGCGAGAGCGACCACCTGTATCAGCTCAAGGAGGGTGAGCGCGTGGAGCTCATCCGGCGCGCGACGGGCGAGCGTCCGGGAAGGCCCGGCGCGCCGGTAACGCCGGCCACGTCGCCGGGAAAGAAGAATGCGCCGCCTGTCCCGCCGCCGCCGAACCTGGAGGACTGGTGGCTCATTCGCGACTCCGAGCGCCGCGCCGGATGGGTGCTGGCGCGCATGGTGGACCTCGATGTCCCGCTCGACATCGCGCAATACGCGGAAGGCCAGCGCATCGTGGCGGCGTTTGTCCTCAATACCGTGGACGACCCCGATTACGACCCGAAGAAGGAAGAGGCGCAGCGCGCTTGGGACCGGCCGGAGCCCGGGGGAGGCGTGAGCAGCGCCGTCTCGGCAGCTGCCAAGCCGCAGGACACCGCCAGCGCCGGCCACAAAGTGCCGCAGTACCTGGTGCTGCTTACCGAGCCGCGCGATGGACAGCCATTCGACTACAACCAGGTGCGGGTCTTCACCTGGAACCTGCGCAAGCATCGCTATGAGACCGCCTACCGCGAGCGCAACCTCTTCGGCATGCTTCCGGTGCGCACCGGCAGCGAGAATTTCGACAAGGAAGGCACGCTGCCCACCTTCACCCTGAATGTGCAGGGCGTTGACAATCAGCCGGTGGCGCGCAAGTACAAGCTCAACGGTCCGATCGTGCGCCGCGTGCTGGCTCCCGGCGAGACCGCGAAGCCAGCACGTCCGCTGCCCCGCGCCGCCGGCAAGCGCGGCAGCAGGTCATGACCGGACACTTCGATTTACTTCCAGGCAACGGAGCAATTCCGTTGCTAGTTTTTTCTCCAGAATCGGGGCGGCAGGAACAACGCGGCAAGGAACAACACACCGAGCACCGCCAAGACCATGAGCGCCGGATCGCTGTAGTCGCTGATGTTCATTCGAGCCGGGTTGGCCTCAAATCCTCAGCGCGCCATTTCCGCCGGACCTGGTCGGGCAGGTGAAGAGGCGCACGGCGTTACCTTCCGGCGGACTTGCCGTGGTCTTTGCCGGCGCGCTTGGCCCTTTCAAGGGCCTGCATCGGCGCGCCCTGCATCGCGTCGACCAGGGGCGGCCACAGCAGCGCCGTGAGCTGATTCGTTGCAGTGTCGAATTCGAGCTTGAGGGTGAGTTCGCGTGGGTGCAGCGAGCGGTACAGCATCGCCCAATGAATCAGCAGTGTCGCCTCAGCGGGTGTGAGCCTTCGGCGCAATCCCAGTTGCAGGTCGCCATTGCCAGGAATGCGGCGCAGGATCTCCTGCGCGAGTTCGTGCCGGATGTGCCGCGGGACCTCCGATGCCGTCCTGAACTCGTGAAGTTCGGGCGAGCGATAAGCGAGCCCTAGGCGCTGGGCGCCGCCGCGCTTTGCAACCACCACGGGTCACCTCGAAGCGGGAGCTGGAATCGCTAATCGGCGGAAGTCTGTTCCACTTTGGTGGCCCTTGTCGTTGCCCGCGGGCAAAGCAGGCACCAGACATCGCAACCCCCGGCTCACAATTCCTCCCGAAGGCCCCGCTCGGAGAGCACGATCTTGCCGCGCACCTTGCTGAGCAAGCCTTGGCGCTGCCATCGGCTGAGTATCCGGCTGGCGGTGTATTGCGATACCCCGGTGATCGCCGCCAGTTCGTGGTTGCGGATGTCAATCTCCACACCTTGCGGTTTGTGCATCCCGATGCGATGGGCAAGGTCCAGGAGGGAATACCGGATGCGGTCCTCGGCGCTGCGCGTGAGCATCAGCGTCCGGCCCAGGGTCAAATCGGCAAGGAACCCAATGGCGACCTGAAGTGAATTTTCGACCAACCTGGGAAACTCGGCCTTCATTCGCAATACGTTGGACCGCTCCCAAACGATCACCTGGCCGGGTCGGGTCATTGCCAACGTCCCCACCGCGGCCGTTTGCGGAACTAAGGTGCGAAGCCCCGCCACTTCGCCGGATGTGAACCAGCGCAACAGGATTTCCGCGCCAGCCTCGGTCACGAGCGACAACTTCGCCATTCCGCTCAACAGCACGAAGAGGCGCGTCACCGGGTCTCCGTGCGTGAGCAGAACTTCTCCGCGAGTTACGCGCCGGATCTCTCCGTACTCCATGATGCGGCGCACCTGGACGTCGGTGAGTCCCTCAAACAGCGGGGAAGAGCGTGCCAGGATCCCGGTTTGTGTTGCCGCCGCCGTCACCCAGCTGACCGGGCAAAGTTTTCTTGCTTCACAGTGGCCGCCTTTGTAAGTTTCGACCCACGAAGTTACGCAAAACGACAGACCCACGCTTTGCGCACGAGCAAAACCCTGCCGGTACTTTGGTTACCCCGCCGAAGGCAACGTTGTTCGATGCGAGCAGGGGCTTAATCGATGCAGCGGCGCGATTTAGTTCCACTTCTTAGCTTACTCGAATGGGCGTCGTTTCATGGTTTCCGAGCGTAGCTGATTTGGGTACCTTGGTAATTTTTGCAGGCATCGGCAGGCGGCGGGCGGGAATCCAAGTGGGCTGAGGAGCCCCACGATGGCGGAGAAGGTAAAGCGACTGGGCCTGGAGCGGGACTACAAGTCGTATCTTTACTTTATCGACGGCAGCGGCAACGTCGCCCGCAAGTCCAAGTCAGGCAAGGGCGCAAGCGAAGTGCTGGTGCCCAACGCCGTGGAGCGGGACAACCGCTACCTGTACTTCATCGACAAGGATGGCGACGTCTCCCGCTCGCCGCGCGCTTCTCGCACCCGCAGCGCCGCCTGAACCCTACCCTCGATGCTGGTGTATCGCGATGGCCGGCGCAGGGTCGCCGGCTGCGAACTGCTGTCCGGACTCCAGGCCGCCGTCGCTCGTCTGGACCTGGCGCCTGCTCCCCCGGATGAAGCAGCGATCCTTGACGCGCTCGTGCGCGCCGGCGAGCTGGAATGCGCGCTCGGCGATGCCGAGTCACGAGCGGCTCTGGCAATAGCGCAGCTCACCGATTCCCTGGCCGACCAACTGCTGGATCCACGCGGACTTCAATTCCGCAATTCGGCAATCCGGCAATTCGGCAATTTCCCCGTTCCCGCCACGCTCAGTGTGTCGGCGCCCGAGGGTTTCGCTTACTACGCGCTGCACCCGCGCCACTACGCGGAGTTGGCCGAGCGGGCGTTGCTTGCCGAGGCGCCCGTCGCGGTCATCGGCATTCGCAGCATAGGCACGACGCTCAGCGCCGTGGTTGTGGCCGCGGCGCGGCGTCGCAGCCTGCCCGCCGAGCGCATTACCGTGCGTCCGGCCGGACATCCCTTCGACCGCCACACGCGGTTCTCCGAAGAGCAGCGCACCTGGATCGGCACAATGGTCGCGCGCAGGGCGCGTTTTCTGGTGGTGGACGAAGGCCCGGGCCTGAGCGGGTCGTCGTTCCTGTCTGTTGCCGAGGCACTCGAGCGCGACGGCGTGCCGGCGCGCCAGATCACGCTGCTCGCCAGCCATGCGGCGCGTCCGGAGATGATGTGCGCGCCGCAGGCCGCCGAACGCTGGCCGCGCTTCCAGTGCCTCGCCGTCGAGGGCGGTCCCCAGGTTCCCGCGGAGGCGGCCGTCAGCCTCTGCGGCGGGCAGTGGCGAAGGCATTTCGGCTGGGAAGCGGCGCGATGGCCCGCCTGCTGGCCCGCGGTCGAGCGTGCGAAGTTCCTCTCGCGCGACGGCCGCATGCTGTTCAAGTTCGAAGGCTTCGGTGCCTACGGCAGCGCGCCGATCGCGCGCTCCGCCGAACTGGCCCGCGCCGGCTTCGGACCTCGCGTCGCCGACGCCGGCCAGGGTTTCGCGGCTTACGAAATCCTCGCCGGCGAGCGCCTTCCGGCCGCACCGTTATCGGGGCCGCTCCTGCGGGAGCTGGCGCGCTACTGCGCATTTCGCCGCGAGACATTGGCGACCGACAGAATCTGCGACCCGGCGCCGCTGGCCGAGCTGCTGCAGACGAATGTGCGGGAAGAATTGGCATTCGAAGCCGGCGACCGGTTCGACGTCCATTACGAAGCCGCGCCAGCCGTCATCACCGACGGCCGCATGCAGCCGCACGAGTGGTTGCCATTGCCGGACGGCCGCTTGCAGAAGTTCGACGCCGCCAGCCACGGCGACGACCACTTCTATCCCGGCCCGACCGACATCGCCTGGGACCTGGCCGGCGCGATCATCGAATGGGCGATGGACCAGCGTGCTGCAGAACTCTTCGTGAACGCCTATCGCAACGCGACGGCCGACGACCCCACGCGGCGCCTTCCATTCTTCCTCGCGGCCTACGCCGCGTTTCGCGTGGGCTGGTGCCGCATGGCCGAGGGCGCCACCGGCGACCCGCAGGAAAAACAGCGGTTGCGTCGAGCCGGCGACGGCTACCGCGCGGTCCTCGAGCGGGGCGTGCGCGCCCTCGCTCCCCGCGATGCCGCGCGTGTGGCGTAACGGGAAACGAGCAACGGGAAACGGGAAAGCGAGGTTCAGTAGAACTCCGCCACCGTCTCCACCACGTACTGCTGTTCGTCAGGCGTGAGTTCGGGGAAGATGGGCAGTGCCAGCACCTCGGCCGCCGCGCGCTCGGACTGGGGGAAGTCGCCGGCGCGATATCCCAGGTAAGCGAAGCAGGGCTGCATGTGCAGCGGGACAGGATAGTAGACCTCGCTGCCGATGCCGCGCTCGGCCAGGTAGCGGCGCAACTCGTCGCGCCGCCGCGCGCGGACCACGTACTGGTGATAGATGTGCTGCGCTTCGCCGCGCGAGTGCGGCAGCACGATTGGCGAGTTGTCCAGGCCCGCGCCCGCCAGTCCGGCCGCGGTGAACAGCTGGTCGTAGCGCGTGGCATTGCGCCGCCGCCGCGTGTTCCAGTCTTCCAGATGGCGCAGCTTCACGCGCAGGACCGCCGCCTGGATGGAGTCGAGCCGGCTGTTCCATCCGATCTCGTCGTGGTGGTAGCGTTGGCGGCTGCCGTGGTTGCGCAGCACGCGCAGCTCGGCGGCCAGCGCGTCGTCGTCGGTGGTGACGCAGCCGGCGTCTCCGAACGCACTCAGGTTTTTGGTGGGATAGAAGCTGAACGCCGCCATCGAGCTGAGCGTCCCGGCGCGCTTGCCGCGCCAGGCCGCGCCGGCGGCCTGCGCCGCGTCTTCCAGCACGCGCAGCTTGTGTTCGGAGGCGAGCGACGCGAGCGCATCCATGTCGGCGCACTGGCCGTAGAGGTGCACCGGCATGACCACGCGCAGCTTGCGCGAAGGATACTGCTCGATCCGCCGCCGGAGCTGCGCGATATCAATGTTGAACGTCGCCGGATCGATGTCGACCGGCAGCGGCCGCGCGCCCGCGCGGGCAATGGCGCTGAAGGTGGCGAAGAAGGTGAACGGCGTGGTCGCCACCTCGTCGCCGGGCTCGACGCGGGCCGCCATCAGCGACAGCCAGAGCGCGTCGGTGCCGTGCCCGCAGCCCACGCAGTGCGCCACGCCCAGGTAGGCGGCAAATTCGCGCTCGAAGGCGGCGACCTCTTCGCCCAGGATGAGGTGCTGCGAGTCGTACACGCGCTCGGTCGCTTCGAGGATTTCGTCGCGGATGGCGGCATACTGCCGGCGCAGGTCGAGCAGCGGCACCTCGACGTGCTTGCGGTTGGCTGCGGTGATGCGCTGGGGCTGGGCCATGTCGGGAAAACGGGCTGCGGGGAGTGCATGATTCTAGCACCGCCGGGCCGCGCGGCCATCCAAATCGCGCCCAATCAACAGGGGGTGCGTAGAGACGCAGCTGGCTACGTCCCGCTTGCTTCCGTTGTTCGCTCGATGTGCGGCCTCGGCGGCAAGGGTTCGCTTCGCTCAATGGCCGCAAGGCAAACGCTGAGACTCGCCCGCAGCGGCGCCAATCGCAGCCCCGCGCTGCCCTCAGGAAACCCGGACATGTTCGCCAGCGCGCGGGCCAGCACCGACTGCGCACCCGTCAAATTGCCCGTGGAGTGATGATGCAGCGCCACCGCCGCCTGCGTCACGCCCTGCAGCAGCAGCTTCTCGTCGCCCGAACAGCTGCGCCAGGCGTCTTCCAGCGCCTCGTGCGCGTCAAAGTAGCGCCCGGCGTTGAACAGGCGGATGCCGTGCTCGAGATGCGCGCGGGTTTCGTCGCTCAGCATGGACACAAGCACTCAGCAGTCAGCACTCAGCATTCAGCCCCTGGACCGATTGCCGAACCGCCGAACTGCGGCACTGCCGAATTGGAACCCGTTATACGAACAACGGGTTTCAATTCGGCAGTTCGGCAATTCGGCCATTCGGCAATCAGCTCAGAGGCTGAATGCCAATTGCTGAGTGCTGAATGCTGCTATCCGAAGATCACGTAATGGCTCGCCGCCGCCATGAAGAACAGCATGGGAATGGAGAGCCATGCGTTGGTGCGCGAGGCCAGGAACGCCTGCCGCGCCAGCTTGGCGGCGTCGGGCGCGGGGGTGCCGGCCAGCGCGCCGTTGATGATCTTCTTGTTATTCCGCCAGATGATGCCCCACACGTTGAACATCATCACCCAGCCGAAGCCGCCGCCGATGCCGATGCTGATCATGCGGCTCGACTCCCAGCCGTGCATGTTCATGTTGACGAAGAGGTAGGCCGCCGCGCCCAGCAGGATGGCCGCGATCACGGCAAACACCGGTCCTTTATTGATGGCGGCGATGTCCGGCGCCTTGAGCACGATGGCGTACTCAATGGCGAAGGTCACCGTCCACAGCAGCAGGAAAAGGCCGATGGCCGCGCCCGCGTTCCCGCCGCCGTTATGCGCGTCCACCGCGACAATCGTCTGCGCCCAGTACCAGAAGCCGGCGAACACCGTCACCACCGCGCCCCATCGGAACCAGAACAGGGCCGGCAGCGTGAGGTTCTTGAAGATGTGCTGCCGCATAGGCGCTTCGGTCACGCTCTTCATGAAGGGCACGTTGATGAGGTTGAAGAAGTAGAGCAGTCCGATCCAGGTGATGCCGGCCAAAAAGTGCGCCCACCGCAGGATGATCTGCAGGTTCTCGGTGTTGGTGTGGGTCGGCATGGAGAACGCCATCAGGTTCAGCATTTTTCCTCTCCTTACACCAGGCTTTGAGATTAACTCCGGCGACGGCCGGGGCGATGTGCACCAGAAGTGTGCAACTCACGAACTGCGCATGCTCCCATGCCGGAAAGGGCAAAGTCAACACGCCGTCCCGCGCCCTTGAATTCCCCGCATCGCCGCCGTATCGTAGGGAACCCGCCCGTGGTGGCTGGGCGAGTCTGTGCGCCGGAACTCTCATTCGGCGCGATGGCAGTCTGATCGTGGTGTGAACCTGAGAAGGAGATCGGCAAGATGGACAAGCCGGCGCAGAATATCCAGGATTCTTTTTTGAACACCGCTCGCAAGGACAAGGTCAACATCACCATCTATCTCCTCAGCGGCGTGAAGCTGAGCGGACGGATTCGTTCGTTCGACAAATACTCGGTGGTGCTGGAGACCAACAACCAGGAGCAGTTGATCTTCAAGCACGCAATCTCCACCGTGGTCATGAGCCGCAGCGCGCATGCCGCCGAGCCGCGGCCCGCGGCGTCGCACACGGCGGCGGCCCCGGCCGTAGCGCCTTCCGGAACGGAGGGCTAGTGGATGCGCGGTGAGCCGCGCGGCCCCAGCACCAGCTTTCCTCCCACGCCTGCGCCCGGCCACAGAACCGGGCGTCGGCGCGAGCGCGCTTTTCTGGTGGGCATCGAGTACCGGTCCGCCTCGCGCGTGGCGGCGCCTGCCTCCGACACCGCGCATCGCGCACAGGCACGCGACGTGGCCAGGCAGCGCGACCAGGCCGAAGCGCAAGCCCGCAACGGCGACGCCGACCGCAACTCACGCGCCTTTACCGCCGAGGAGTCGCTCGCCGAACTGCGCGAGCTGGCCACCAGCGCCGGCGCGGAGGTGGTCGGCGAGTTTCTGCAGAAGCGGGACCGCCCCGACCCGGCCACGCTCATCGGACGCGGCAAGCTGGAAGAGCTGAAGGGCGCGGCGGCTTCGGCCGAAGCCGACGTCATCCTGTTCGACCACGATCTCTCGCCTTCGCAGCAGCGCAACATCGAAGCCGAGGCCGGGGTACGAGTCATCGACCGCACCCAGCTCATCCTCGACATCTTTGCGCGCCACGCCCGCACGCGCGAAGGCCAGCTCCAGGTGGAGCTGGCGCAGCTGGAGTACCTGCTGCCGCGCCTCGCCGGACGCGGCAAAGAAATGTCGCAGCTGGGCGGCGGCATCGGCACCCGCGGCCCGGGTGAAACGCAGCTCGAGACCGACCGCCGCAAGATCGCGCGGCGCGTGCGCCACATCACCGAGCAGGTGGAGCAGGTGCGCCGCACGCGCGCGCAGCAGCGCCAGCGGCGTGAGTCGGCGCCGGTTGCCACGGTCGCGCTGGTGGGCTACACCAACGCGGGCAAGTCAACGCTGTTCAACGCGCTCACCCAGGCGGGGGTGACAGCGTCGTCGCGCATGTTCGCGACGCTCGATCCCACCATTCGCCCGGTGACGCTGCCCTCGCGCCGCAAGGTGCTGCTGTCAGACACGGTGGGCTTCATCCGCAACCTGCCGCACGCCCTGGTCTCGGCGTTCCGCGCCACGCTCGAAGAAGTGCAGCGCGCCGAGCTGGTCATCCACGTCTCCGACGTGGCCAGCCCCAGCCGCGCCGAGCAGGAGCAGCAGGTAGAAAAGGTGCTCCGCGAACTGGAAGCGGAGGGCAAGCCGCGCCTGCTTGTGCTGAACAAGGTTGATCTGCTTTCGGCCGCCGACCTGGAAAGGCTGCGCGCCACGCAGCCGGCCGGCGCCGTCGAAGTCTCGGCGCTGAAGGGAAGCGGGATGGGTACGCTGCTGGAGCGAGTGGACGAGTTGCTCACCGCCGACCCGGTGAGCCGCGCCCGGCTGCGCGTGCCGCAAGCCGAGGGCAAGGCCCTGTCGCTCGTCGAGGCCAGGGCGCGCATCCTGAAGCGCGAGTACCGCGACGGCGTGGTCGAACTCGACGTGCAGGCGCCGGAGTCGCTGTTGCGGCGGCTGGAGGCTTGGCGCGTTCAATTTCAGGGTTGACTTCTGATGATACTCATCAGTATGATCATACTGATATGCAAACCAGGGTGATCATTCAAGACGAGATCCGAGGACCTCAGGAGCGCGAAGGCTGGCGCCTGGCCTTCCAAAAGGTCCGATACGTCTATGCCGACGGTGAAGTGCAGGACGGCTACCGGTTCATCTGGTATCGGCCCGATGGCTCACTCCAGCCCGCCCGCGGCCAGGCCAGAATTCCATCGCTTGCGAAGGTTGAGTGGTTTTTAAGGCAGGCGGAGCGCAAGTGGGGAAAAGACAAAGGCGCTGTCGAGACGCAGCAGCCCGCCGGGCCCGGCTTTGCGCCGGTGGCGATTCGGGGCGAGGCGCTGTCTGAAACCATTCTGCGCGACCGGCGCTAGCCAATGTCACTCTACTACCTTGAAACCAGCGCCTTGGTGAAGCTTTACGTCCGAGAATCGGGGACCGAGGCCCTTCTGGAACTAACGGCGTCAGCCGACCATCAGTTCGCGGTGCTGACCCTCTCAGCGGTAGAGATGCGATCAGCTTTGCGCCGGCGAGAGCGTGCCGGTGATATCGATCGCAATGCATCGGACCTCATCCTGGACAGGTTCCTTCGGCACTCGCAAAATTTTTTTATCCAGCAACCAACCGGTGACGCCTTGCTGCCAGAGGCAGCGAGCCTCATTGACCGGTACGCGCTGCGGGCGCTCGATGCGCTGCAACTCGCCGGTTGCTCGCTGATGGCGCGCTCAGGGGGCGCAGCACCGGTCTTCACGTCGGCCGACAGCGAACTGTTAGATGCGGCCTCGGCAGAAGGCTTCGCAGTGCTGAATCCGAGCGTTCAAGCTTGAATCGTGATACGGACCGCGGAAGGACGGCCGGTTTCTGCTGGTTCTGCCTTCACTCCACGATTCAACTCTCCACTATCCACTGCGCCAGGCGGTGACCGCCTTCACCAGTGAGTATGGCGCCGCCGTCGGGATCACTTTTTCCAGGCGGAATCCGGCCGCAGCCATGAGCTTTCCGTGCTCGTCGGGCGTGCGCTCGCGGCCGCCGGTCATCACCAGCATGTTCACGTCGAGCGCCTTGGCCAGGTGCGGGCCGGGCGTTTGCGGCAGCACCGTCTCAATCACCAGCACGGTCGTGTTGTTCGGCGCCGCCTTACGAACACTCTTCAGGATTCGGACTACGTCGGCGTCAGGCCAGTCGTGCAGCACGTCCATGAGCAGATAAGCGTCGGCCTCAGGCAGCGGGCCGGTGAAGAAGTCGCCGCCGACCGGCTTCATGCGCGGATGCGGCGGCGCGTCAGCAACCACGTGCGGCCGGTCAAACAGGATTCCGGTGCTGCCCGGCGTTTTGTCGAGGATGGCGCGCAGCAGGTGTCCGCGCCCGCCGCCCACATCGGCGATCCGTTGGTGGACGGAGAAGTCGTAGGCCTCCAGCACCGCCGGAATCTCACGGTTCGCCTTGGCCGCCATCCCGGCGTGGAAGATGGCGCCCTCATCCGGGTGCTTGCTGAGATAGTCAAATGGGCCGTTCGCGCCCAACGTATTGACCGCCGGCTCGCCGGTGCGCAGCGAGTGCTCGAGGTGTCCCCAGCTCGCCCAGATGAAGGGCAATCCCAACAGGCGAAGGAAGGCGCGCGCCGAACGCGGGTCGCTTTCGCGCAGCAGGCGAGACTCGGGTGTATGCGCCCACTTGCCGTCGCGCTGCTCGAAAATGCCGAACGACGCCAGCAGCCGCAGGGCGCGGTTCAGCGCGTCGGTATTCAGGTTGAGCTTGCGGGCCAGCTCTTGCGCCGTTTGCGGCTCATCGCCGAGGGCATCGGCCACGCCGAGCTCGGCGACCGCCTGCAGCGTGCGCGACGTCCAGAAGGCGCTGGAGAGCTGGAGGATCTTGTCGTGCAGAGATGTGCCGGCCATCCGGGAATTCTAAGCCGGACGACGGCTGTGGGAGGACCACGACCCGGGGACTTCGCTGAAAAATGGGCCTGCGGCCAAGAAGCGGTGACGTGTCCTTGACCGTAAGCCCATTCGACCCTGAATCGGATCGGAGGTGATGATCAATATGCTACACCTCTCAGGCGGGGTGTCAAGGCAATGGGCGGCTTTATTTCCGGGCTGCTGCGCTTCCCGAAACGTTGCACAACGCCCTGTTTTCGGGGTCCGCGAGCGATACAATCGGCCGGGAAGAGGGAAGCGGGCCATGCGGCGTCTCTTGATCGCGCTGGTTGTATTCGCAACGCGCGGAATTCTGCCGCGTTCAGCGTTCTCCGCCGACGTGTTCACCTGCCCCGTCACTTCCGCGCGTTGACACTCCCGCTAACAGGCTGTTAACTTGAGTAGTTTTACAGCCCATTTCACTCCAGCAAAGCAGGCCTTCGCACCCGGCAACCAATGGAACAAACGCTTCGACAACTGGGCGGATTACTGCTCGCGTCCATTCCCACCATTCTGCTTTTGGGCACTCTGTTTGTTCTCTACCGGGTGATCCTGGGACGGGCGCTCGAGCGGACCCTGGACGAACGCAAGGCTCGCACTGAGGGCGCCATGGCGCAGGCCAAGGCCGACATCGCCGCCGCCGAAGCGCGCACCGCCGAGTACGAACAGCGCCTGCGCGAGGCGCGCGCCGCCATTTTCCATGCCCTGGAACAGCGCCGTCAGCAGGCCATGGAGGCCCGTGCCGCCGCGCTGGCCGCTGCGCGCGCGCACGCCGACCAGATGGTCCGGCAAGCGCGCACGGAAATCGAGAGCGACGCCGAAGCCGCTCGCGCCAAGCTGGGCCCGGAGAGCAAGCGCCTGGCCGAGGAGATCATTCGCGTGGTGCTCGGTTCAGCGGCATCCGCAGGAGGCGCGGCATGAAGCTGCGCTCAACGGCACAGCCGACGCCCCACGCCTCCGGCTGCCTTTGGCGGAGGGCGGGAATTTCGGTTGTTGTCCTATTCGCTCTCGTGGGCGCGCGCGCCTCGTTTGCGCAGCAGCCCGCGCCGGCCGAACACAAAGCCGAGCCCGCGCCGCAGCAAGCGGAAGGGCAGAAACCGGGACCGCAGAAGCACGAAGAAGGCAGGCCCGCCGAGGCCGGCGAACACAGGCAATCCCTCGGCAACGAGCTGGCGGAGGCGTCGAAGGAAGCCGCCGGGGAAGAGGGCGATCAGTTCAAGCAGTCGGCTTCCGTGCGCTGGTTCGCGCGCAAGACCGGCCTGGGCCCGAAGACCACGTACTGGATTTTCGTCGTGCTCAACTTCGCCATCCTGGCGGGCCTGGCCGTCTTCTTTCTGAAGTCGAAGTTGCCGGCTGCCATGCGCGCGCGCACTGCGGCCATCCGCCAGCAGATTGAGGAAGCACGCGCCGCCAGCGCCGAGGCGCGCTCCCGCCTGGCCGGCATCGAAGAGCGCCTGGCGAAGATCGACTCCGAGATCAGCTCCATGCGCTCCGCCGCCGAGGCCGAGGCGAAGAAGCAGGAAGAGCAGAGCGCCGCCGCCGCCGAGGAAGACAAGAAGCGCATCGTGGCCGCGGCGCGGCAGGAGATTGCCGGCGCCACCCGCGCCGCCCGCCAGGAGCTGAAGTCTTACGCCGCCCAGCTGGCGGTTGACCTGGCCGCGCGCAGCATCAACGTGGACGCGCACACCGACCGCGCCCTGGTGCACAACTTCGCCGAGCGCTTCGGAAAGGACGGGCAATAGTGGCGGCCGTCAGCCAGCGCTACGCGCGCGCATTCGCCGACGTGGTCGGCGGCATGCGCCTCGATGGCGATTCGGTGCAGCGCGAGATCGCCGCCGTGGCCGAGCTGCTCGACCAGAGCGTGGAACTGCGCCGCATCTGGCAGAACCCGGCGATTCCGGCGCAGCAGAAGGTTGCGCTGCTCGATGCCATTGCCTCGCGGATTACGCTATCGAAGCCGGTGCGCAACTTCGTCGCCGTGATCATCGGTCATCGCCGCATTTCACTGCTGCCCGACATCGAGCGTGAGCTGCGCGCCGAACTCGACCGCCGCTCCGGCATCACCGAGGCCGAAGTGGTCACCGCGCGCGAGCTGGGCGAAGACGAGCGCATGGTGCTGGAGCTGAACATCGCCGGCGAAACCGGCACGCGCGTGCGCGCCACCTATCGCGTGAACGCCGACCTGCTGGGCGGCGCCGTCGTCCGCGTGGGCAGCACGATTTACGACGGCTCGGTAAGAGGGCAGTTGCAGAAGATTAAGGAGAGGCTGACAGCGGGATAACGCGGCATTTAGCACTTGGCAATCAGCATTTAGCAGTCCAGTGCCGGAATGCTTCAGGGCCAAAGGCTGAGTGCTAAATGCTAAGTGCTAAGTACCCGAGCACCACGAAGGTTGAGCTAACAACGCTATGGCTGGCATCAAGGCAGACGAAATCACAAAACTGATCCGCGATCAGATCGAGCACTACGAATCCAAGATCGCGGTGGACGAAGTGGGCACGGTCATCTCGCTGGGCGACGGTATCGCGCGCGTGTACGGCCTCGACAAGGTCATGGCCGGCGAGCTGCTCTCGTTTCCGCACTCGGTGGCCGGCATCGCCATGAACCTGGAAGAAGACCAGGTGGGCTCGGTGCTGCTGGGCGACTACACCGAGATCAAGGAAGGCGACGAGGTGAAGCGCACCGGACGCATCATGAGCGTGCCGGTGGGCGAAGCCATGATCGGGCGCGTGGTGAACGCGCTCGGCCAGCCCATTGACGACAAGGGCTCCATCGCCACCGACCGGTTCAATCCCGTCGAGCGGCTGGCGCCGGGCGTCATTGACCGCCAGCCCGTGCGCGAGCCCATGGCCACCGGCCTGAAGGCCATCGACTCGATGATCCCCATCGGGCGCGGACAGCGTGAGCTGATCATCGGCGACCGCCAGACGGGAAAGACCGCCGTCGCCATCGATACCATTATCAACAGCAAGGGCAAGGACCTGATCTGCATCTACTGCGCCATCGGGCAGAAGCGCTCGTCGGTGGCGCAGGTGGTCAAAGTCCTTAGCGACTACGGCTGCATGGACTACACCATCGTGGTTTCGGCCACCGCGTCGGAACCCGCGCCCATGCAGTACCTGGCGCCGTATGCGGCGTGCGCGATTGGCGAATACTTCCGCGACAGCGGCCGCCACGCCGTGTGCTTCTACGACGATCTCTCCAAGCACGCCGCCGCCTATCGTGAGATTTCGCTGCTGCTGCGCCGCCCGCCGGGACGCGAAGCGTACCCGGGCGACGTTTTTTATCTGCACTCGCGCCTGCTGGAGCGCGCCGCCAAGCTGAGCGACAAGAACGGCAAAGGCTCGCTCACCGCGCTGCCCATCATTGAGACGCAGGCGGGCGACGTTTCCGCGTACATCCCGACCAACGTCATTTCCATCACCGACGGCCAGATTTATCTGGAAACTGACCTGTTCAACTCCGGCATTCGCCCGGCGGTGAACGTGGGCCTCTCGGTGAGCCGCGTAGGCGGCAACGCGCAGATCAAGGCCATGCGCCAGGTCGCCGGCTCGCTGCGACTGGACCTCGCGCAGTTCCGCGAGCTCGCTGCGTTCGCGCAGTTCGGCTCCGACCTGGACAAGGCCACGCAGGCGCAGCTCAATCGCGGCCAGCGCCTCACCGAAGTCCTCAAGCAGGACCAGTACCAGCCACTCGGCTTCGGCAAGCAGATCCTGATCATCTTTGCCGGCACCAGCGGACTCCTGGACGATCTGCCGGTGGAGCAGATCCGCGATTTCGAGCGCGGCCTGTATCAGTACATCGACACGATCAATCCCGGCCTGCCGGCCTCGATCGAGAAACAGGGACAGCTCGACGACGCGCTCAAGGCCGAGATGACCAAAGCGGTCCGGGAATTCAAGGAACGCTTCGCCGGCGAGAAGCTCGCGGCGAAAGCGTCGTAAGGGCAGGTTTCGAAGTCGAGGTTTCACGTTTCACGAAACCGCGGCATCGGAACAGCAGAAACGTTTGAGCCCGTCAGGGCGGAATTCGAGTTGGCCCGGGGCGTAAGCCCGGGGCCGGGCCGAGACAATGAGCGAGCCCCGGAGGGGCGGGACAGAAGACTGGGGAGCGAACATGACCCTCGAAGAACTGGACCAGTTACAGGAAGACACCCGGCGGCTGGCGCGGGTTGACGACCGCGTTGGTCATCACATGGCCATCGCGGTGATCGAGATTGCGCGGCAACTGGTGATCATGAACGGAATGCTGGCCGGGGGCGCCCGGCCCGCGGCCAAGGCCGCCGCGGCGGGAAAAGGGAAGAAGAAATAGACCGCTGCTGGCTCCCAGCTGCTGGCCGCCGGCCAAAGGCCGAGGCCGGCAACGACTTGCGAGCAGCGAGCAGCCAGCAGCGAGCAGCGAATTTTCAATGGCCAATGTCCTCGATATCCGTCGCCGCATCCGCAGCGTGAAGAACACGCGGCAGATCACCAAGGCGATGAAAATGATCTCCGCCGCGCGGCTGCGCAAGGCGCAGGAGCGGGCGCTGAGCGCGCGCCCGTACGCGCAGATGCTGACCAACGTGCTCAAGTCGCTGGTCTCGCGCGCCGAGGTGTACGACCCGGAGACCGGCGAGCCGCGGCATCCGCTGCTGGCGCGCCGACCGGAGAAGGCCATCCTGCTGGTCGTCGTGACCGGCGACCGCGGCCTGGCGGGCGCATTCAACACCAACATCCTGAAAGCGGCCACGCGCTTCATCGCCTCCAAGCCCGAGCAGGCCATTGATATCGAAGCCGTCGGCCGCAAAGCGCGCGACTTCTTCCGCCGGCGATATCCCGCCGGACAGGCGGGCCCGGAACGTGCCGCACGCATTCGTGTCACCGGCGAACACGCAGGCATGCTCGGCAAGCTGACCTTCGCCGACGCGAATGCCCTCGCCGAAAACGTCATCGAGCGCTACACCTCCGGCCAGGTGGACTCGGTGTACGTGCTTTACAACGAGTTCAAGTCGGTGGTCTCGCAGCGGCTGGTGGTGGACGAGATTCTTCCCATCGAGCAGATCGGCGCGGCCGACATCCGTTATGCGGAAGAGATGGGCGAAGAAGAGCGGCATCGCGCGGCGCAGGTGGCCGCCACCAGCGGCGTGAGCCCGCGCAAGGCCGATACCGCTGCCATGGACGAGCGCGCCGCCGCCTTCGGCGCTGCGCCGGTGGACTACATCTACGAGCAGCCGGCGGCGGAGATGTTCCGCGCGCTGCTGCCCAAGTACATTTCCGTGCAGATGTACCGCGCCATGATCGAGTCGGTCGCGGCCGAGCACGCCGCGCGCATGACCGCCATGGATTCGGCCACCAACAACGCCAGCGACATGATTGACGCGCTCACGCTCACCATGAACCGCGCGCGCCAGGCGAGCATTACCAAGGAGATTATCGAGATCGTGTCGGGTGCTGCGGCTCTTTGATTTACGTCCCGAGCGCAGCGAGGGATCGCGATAGGAAGTAAGTGTTTGCGGAGGGACGGCACAGGTTCGGTATGGGTCCCTCGCTTTGCTCGGGATCTTTCTTGTTGAGGACTTATGGCAGAAAACGTAGGTAAAGTCATCCAAGTCGCCGGCCCCGCGGTGGATGTGCAGTTCGCCGAGGGGGCGCTTCCGCCCATTTACCAGGCCATTCGCGTAGTGAGCGACGGCTTCAACGTCCCCCAGCCCATCAATGTGGTCCTCGAGGTCGAGCAGCACCTGGGCGAGGCGCGGGTGCGCTGCGTCGCCATGCAACCCACCGACGGCATGGTGCGCGGCATGAAGGCGATTGATATGGGCGGGCCCATCCGAGTGCCGGTGGGCAAGGAGACGCTGGGCCGCGTGATCAACGTGATCGGCGAGCCGGTGGATCAGCTCGGCCCGATCGGCGCCAAGAAGACCGCGCCCATTCACCGTCCCGCGCCCGCGTTCGACGAGCAGTCCACCAGCGCGGAGATGTTCGAGACCGGCATCAAGGTCGTTGACCTGATCCAGCCATTTTTGAAGGGCGGCAAGATCGGCCTGTTCGGCGGCGCCGGCGTGGGCAAGACCGTCATCATCCAGGAGCTGATCAACAACATCGCCAAGCAGCACGGCGGATACTCCGTGTTCGCCGGCGTGGGCGAGCGCACCCGCGAAGGCAACGATCTGTGGCTGGAGATGTCCGAGTCGGGCGTGATCAAGCCCGGCGACTACGAGCACTCCAAGGCGGCGCTGGTTTACGGCCAGATGACCGAGCCGCCCGGAGCGCGCCTGCGCGTGGCGCTCACCGGCCTGACCGTGGCCGAGTACTTCCGCGACGAAGAAGGCAAAGACACGCTGCTGTTCATCGACAACATCTTCCGCTTCACGCAGGCCGGCTCTGAGGTTTCCACGCTGCTGGGCCGCATGCCCTCGGCGGTCGGCTACCAGCCGAACCTAGCCACGGAGATGGGCGAACTGCAGGAGCGCATCACCTCGACCAAGAAGGGCTCGGTCACGTCGGTGCAGGCGATTTACGTTCCCGCCGACGACCTCACCGATCCCGCTCCGGCCACCACCTTCGCGCACCTGGACGCGACCACCGTCCTTTCGCGCCAGATCGTCGAGCTGGGCATCTACCCGGCGGTTGATCCGCTGGCTTCGACCTCGCGCATTCTCGATCCGCACGTGGTCGGTCAGGAGCACTACGATGTTGCGCAGGGCGTGAAGCGCGTGCTCCAGCGCTACAAAGACTTGCAGGACATCATCGCCATTCTGGGCATTGACGAGCTCAGCGACGACGACAAGCTCACCGTCGCGCGCGCCCGCAAGATCCAGAAGTTCCTCTCGCAGCCCTTCCACGTGGCCGAGCAGTTCACCGGCAAGGCCGGCCGCTACGTGAAGGTGGCCGACACCATCGAGGGCTTCAAGCAGATCATCGAGGGCATGCACGACGACGTGCCCGAGCAGGCCTTCTACATGAAGGGCGCCATCGCCGAAGTGCTGGAAGAGGCGCAGAAGATGAAGGCGGCAGCGTAGAAGCAGCAATCAGCATTCAGCGCTCAGCATTCAGCCCCTGAGCGCTAATCGCTGACTGAGAACACCAAACCGTTCGCGGGCTGAATGCTGACTGCTGATTGCTAATGGCCGAAGCTCTCCAACTCGAGATCGTCACCCCCGAGCGCCAGGTGCTGGCCGACACGGCGTCCGAGATCCAGGTTCCGGGCAAGAACGGATACCTGGGCATCCTGCCGGGACACGCGCCGCTCATCACCGAACTCGCCGTGGGCGAAATCACCTACCGGCCCGCGGCCGGCGGCGACGCGCAGCACATTGCCGTGGCCTGGGGCTTCGCCGAAGTCCTGCCTGACAAGGTGACCATCCTGGCCGAGACCGCCGAGCGGGCTGCGGAGATCGACGTCGCCCGCGCGGAAAAATCCAAGCAGCGCGCCGAACAACGCCTCGCCAAGCCCACCGACGAACTGGACGTGCAACGCTCGCAGGAGTCCCTGGAGCGCGCCCAGGTCCGGCTCCAGGTGGCAAGCAAGAAGTAGTTCATCACCGCCGAGTCGCGGAAGCGAGCGCTGCCGGCCGGCTACGCGCCGGCGCGGCGGGCCGCGAATCTCGATCCGGTAGAAACGTCGAGGTACGAGTAGACAAGCTTTACCGCAGAGACGCAGAGACCGCAGAGGCTCTTAAGCAGGTTCCCCTCCGCGGTCTCGGCGTCTTTCAGGCGAATGGTTCTCTCACTGCGGTCCGGCTTCATGCAGCTGGAACCGGTTCGACGGCGTGCAGGTCGTCTCCCCGACGCGCTGCATGGCATCGCCGCCGTTCACGCGGTCATAGTAGAAGGTGTGCATGGTGTAGCAGGTGTTGTCGTTGCTGAACATGAGCTTCCACCGCCGCTTCATGAACTGACGGTAGGCCTCGGGATTGGTCCGGCGCAGCCGGTCCAGGTCGGCGGCGGCGGGCATGCGGAAGTTGGCCGCGGGCTGGGTGATCTGGAGATCGCGCTCCTGCCGCGAGTCATACTCGGGCGGCGTGCTGGGCGCGGCCACCTGCGGAGCGGCCGATGCCGTCGCCGGTTTGCCGGCCGCCACAACCGCGCCGGCGAGCACCAGCATGCAGGCGGTCAGCAGGGCGAGGTTCCTAAAGCGCATAAAACTCCTCCTCCCGAACGCCGAAATTATAGCTCCGCTCCGGAGTGCACGGCGGGTTTGCCACGAAGTCATGAAGACGCAAAGACCGTCGGGACTGAACGTTGGCGCATAGGCTTCGCGTCTTCGTGCCTTCGTGGCAAATCAGCCTTTCACATCCGCCCGTCCACGTCCCCTTTTCCCTTGCCAATCAGCAATTTCTCTCAGTAGAATCCGCCAGCTTCCCGCCCTGCCTTGGGAAACGTGCGTCGCCTCGCAACTATGTGCGGCGTATGACTTTACGGGACACCGAGGAAGCCTGCACATCGCTTCCCGGCGTTCCACGGAGAGCGTAATGGCGAAGCCGAAGATTGCCTGGGCCGACGTGGCTATCGGAGTGGTGGTCAGCGCCGTCGTGCTGCTGGCTTCGGCCATGCAATGGGCCGATCCGATCGAGCTGAAACTCTACGACCTGCGCGCCAAACTGCGCGCGCATTCGGCCGCCAACGACAACGTGATCCTGGTCGCCATCGACGATCCCAGCATTCAGGCCATCGGACGCTGGCCGTGGCCGCGCGCCTACATGGCCGAGGCCATTGACCAGCTCTCGGAGGCGGGCGCCAAGGTCATCGGGCTCGACGTCTTCTTCTCCGATCCCGAACTCAATCCCGGCCTGGCCGAGGTGCGCGCGCTGAAGCAGACCTTCGCCGCCAGGGCTGCCGATCCCAAGCTCAAGGTCACCGACCCGAAGGGCACCGCTGCCACCGCAACTTTTGTCGCCGCGCTCGACGAAGCCGAAAAGCGCCTGGACAACGACGCGCGCCTCTCCGATTCGCTCGCGCTCTCGCAGAACGCCGTCCTGCCCATGTACTTCAAGGAAGGGCAGGCGATCGGCAAGAACAGCAAGGCCATTCCGGAAGAAGTGCAGAAGAACTTCATCGCCAACGCCAAGGCCGAAGGCCCGGTGACCTCGGCGGTGGACTTCGTCGCGCCCTACGAAGCCTTCGCCAAGAGCGCCAAGGCCATCGGCCAGGCCAATCTCACCCCGTCGCCTGATGGCGTGCAGCGCGCCGTGCCCCTGGTGATGGAGTACAACGGCAACCTGTTCCCGTCGTTCGGACTGCAAGTCCTGCGCGCCTACTACAACCTGGAATCGAACGACTACCGCTTCACGCCCGGGCGCGAACTCGTTCTCGGCCGCGCGCACATCCCGGTGGACGAGAAGGGCCAGATGCTGGTGAACTACATTGGCCCGCCCTTCAAGACGTTCCCCACCGTGTCGTTTTCCGACCTGCGTGGCAAGAAGGTCACCAACATGGAGGCCTTCAAGGACAAGATCGTGCTCATCGGCATGATGGCCACTGGCGGCGGCGACGCCTACGTGACTCCGGTGGGCGATCTGTTCCCCGGCGTGGAGCTGCACGCCAACGTGATTCAGAACGTGCTCGGGAATTCGTTCCTCATCCGGCCGGACTGGGCGCGCAAGGCTGAACTCGGCCTCATGCTGCTGTTCGCGCTCTTCGTTTCGCTCGCCATCCCGCACCTGAGCGCCGGTAAGAGCGCCATCATCGCGGCCGTGCTGCTCGTCGCGACGCTCGCCGGAGGCGTGTGGCTGTTCACCGCGCACGGCTACTGGATCAAGATCTTCTATCCCGCGCTCATGCTGGTCGCCGGATACACCATTGTCGTCTCCAAGCGCTACCTGGTGACCGAAAAGCGCAAGGAAGTGCTGGAGGGCGAGTCGGTCGAAACCAACAAGATGCTCGGCCTCAGCTTCCAGGGCCAGGGCATGCTCGACATGGCCTTCGAGAAATTCCGCAAGTGCCCGGTCGACGACTCGATGAAGGAGACGCTGTACAACCTGGCGCTCGACTTCGAACGCAAGCGCCAGTTCAACAAGGCCGTTTCCGTCTTCGAGCACATCGCCACCAAGGACAAGAAGTACAAAGACATCGCCCCGCGCATGGAAAAGCTGCGCGCCGCCGGCGAAACCATGGTCTTCGGCACGGCCGGCCTGAAGAAGGGCGGCGGCGAGTCCACGGTGCTGGTGCAGGGCGGCGTGGGCGAGCTGGCCAAGCCCACGCTCGGCCGCTACGAAGTGCTGCGCGAACTCGGCAAGGGCGCCATGGGCGTGGTCTACCTGGGCAAAGACCCGAAGATCAACCGCGAGGTCGCCATCAAGACGCTGCGCTTCGAAGACGAATTCGACGCCGCCGACATGAAGGCGATGAAGGAGCGCTTCTTCCGCGAAGCCGAATCGGCCGGGCGGCTCGTGCACCCCAACATCGTGACCATCTACGACGCCGGCGACGATGGCGACATCAGCTACATCGCCATGGAGCTGCTCAGCGGCACCGACCTGAAAGACTTCACGGCGAAAGAAAAGCTGCTGCCGACGAACGAAACGCTGGACGCCATCGCGCGCGTGGCCGACGCGCTCGACTACGCCCACGGCCAGGGGGTGGTGCATCGCGACATCAAACCGGCGAACATCATGCGGCTTAAGGACGGCACCATCAAGGTCACCGACTTCGGCATCGCGCGCATCACGTCGCAATCGAAGACCGCGACCGGCACCGTGATGGGCACGCCGTCCTACATGGCGCCCGAGCAGTTGGCCGGCGCGAAAGTGGATGGCCGCGCCGACCTGTTCTCGCTCGGCGTAACGCTCTACGAGTTGCTCACCGGCGAGAAGCCCTTCACCGGCGAGAGCGTGGCCACGCTGATGTTCCGCATTGCCAACGAGCCGCACCAGCCGATCATGAAGATTCGCGCCGACCTGCCCGCCGGCTGCGGCGAAGTGATCGACAAGGCGCTGAAGAAGAAGCCGGACGAGCGCTACGCCAGAGGCGCGGACATGGCGAGGGACATCAGGAACCTGATGGCACGCGCCGCGGGCGCATGATTGAATATCGGGTCATCGGGCCATCGGGTCATTGGACCGGAGGGTAGGCTGGAGAGCATTCCGGAAGCACTACTGGAGGAAGCAGACGAGACGGTGTTTTGGATCGAACTCTTGATGGAATCCGGACTGTTGCCTGCCAAGCGGCTAGTCCCCTTGCTCAACGAAGCGTGCGAGCTGACCAAGATCTTCGCCGCGAGTCGCAGAACGTCGTCACGTGGCGCAACCGGCGATTGAGAGATATCGGGTAAGCTGGGCCCAATGGCCCGATAACCCGAAGGCCCGATATTCAATATGAGTTTCTCCGTCGAAGTCGCAGGCAAGACCGATGTTGGCTGCCATCGCACCAACAACGAGGACAACTTCGGCTACGACACGCGCTACGGCATCTTCGTCGTGTGCGACGGCATGGGCGGGCAGGCGGCCGGCGAAGTGGCCAGCAAGATGGCCGTCGAAACCGTGCTCACCTACTTCAAGCAGTCGGCAAAAAACGGAACGTTCCCGATCATCGGCAAGGAAGTGGAAGGCGTGAGCGACCGGGCCAAGAAACTGGCCAGCGCCATCCATCTGGCCAACGAAGCCATCCGGGCGGCCGCGCAGGAGCACGCCGCCAAGCGCGGCATGGGCTCGACCATCGTGAGCGTGTTCGTTGAAGACGGCTTTTTTTCGGTCGCGCATGTGGGCGACAGCCGCATCTACCTGGTCCGCCACGGCGAGATGCAGCAGCTCACCCAGGACCACTCGCTGGTCATGGAGCAGGTGCGCCGCGGGCTGCTCACCCGCGAAGAGGCGGAGAAGAGCGAGGCGCAGAACATCATTTTGCGGGCGCTCGGATCGGAAGAACACGAGCCCGATCTCGACGACCAGATCGCCCAGCAGGGCGACCTGCTGCTGCTCGCCACCGACGGGCTTACCAAGCTGGTGAGCGACGACAAGATCCTGGAGATCATCAAGCTGGCGCCGTCGCTCAACGCCGCCGTGGAACAGCTCATTCAGGCCGCCAAGGACGCCGGAGGTGACGACAACGTTACCTGCATGCTGGTGCGTCTTGAGCGCCTGCCGTGGTACAAGCAACTATTCAGAGGGTTCCGGCACGCCGGAGGACCGCAATGGCAAAACTCTTTCTGAAGTTCGAAGCCGCCGTCCTGAAGGAAATCCCGCTCTCCCAGGGGCTGGTGACGATTGGGCGCCTGCCCGACAACCTGGTGCACATTGATAATCCCGCCGTCAGCGGGCACCACGCCAGGATCCAGTGGGAGACCGATCACTACGTGCTCGAAGACAACAACAGCACCAACGGCACGTACGTGAACAATCGCCGCGTGATGAAGGCGACGCTCAACGACGGCGACCAGATCCTGGTCGGCAAGCACACCCTCGTCTTCCGCGGCAGCATGGAAGAGGAAAAGCCGGCGCACACCACGCAGGCCGTCACGCCGCCGGTCCCCAAGATGGAAGCGACCATGATGCTCGACACCAAGAAGGCGAAGGAGATGATGGCCGCCGCCGCGGCGGCGAAGAGCGCGCCTGGCGCGGCCGCCGAAGTCGCGGCCGCCGCCGAAAGAGGCGTCACCATCGCCACCACCGGCAAGGAGCGCATCGGCACGCTGACCATCATGTCGGGCAAGACCGACCAGTCCAGCTACGTGCTGGCCGGCAAGCTCAGCGTCATCGGCAAGAGCGACATGGCCAGCATCAAGCTGAAAGGCTGGTTCGCGCCCAAGGTCGCCGCCGTCATCAACCGGCGCGACAACAAGTACTTCATCGCTGCCTCGGAGAAAGACATCAAGGTCAAGGTCAACGAGGCCGAGATCAGCGGCCAGCACGAGCTCGGCGACGGCGACATCGTGCAAGTCGCCGGCATCAAGGGCACGTTCTCGTTCAACGAATAGGCGCGCCGTGCCCGCCCGCACTCCAGCCGAGTGCCACTCCCTGTGGCGCGAGTATCTCCATGCCCGCGACCTCGAGTCGCTGACCTCCCTTTATGAAGAGGAAGCCGTCTTCATTCGCCCCGGCCAGCCTGCCGTCACTGGCCGCGATGCAATTGGCGAACTGCTGCGCGGCCATCTTGAGCAGAACGGCCGCATGGAACTGCGCACAACATGTGTCATCCCCGCCGGCGACATCGCCCTGCTGCGCGGCGAGTGGACCTACAGCGGCGCCGGCGCCGACGGCAAGCCATTCACAAGTGCCGGCGCCAGCCTTGAAGTCGTCCGCCGCCAGCCCGACGGCACGTGGCGCTACGTGATTGATCTGCCGTTCGGCCCTGCCTGATTCAGCGTTCCTCTGCCGCCTCCGCGTCCTCTGCGTCGAGGGCCCTCGCTCTGCTAAACTGCCGCGTCTTCGGGAGGCACATTGCAAGTCAGCGACATCAAGACCGCCGGCGTGGTGGGCGCCGGCGCCATGGGCAACGGCATCGCGCACGTTTTCGCGCGCTCGGGCTTCAGCGTGCTGCTCTGCGACGTGAAGCGGGAATTCCTCGACCGCGCAGTTGCTACGATCGGCAAGAACCTGGAGCGCGAGGTGGCCAAGAGCAAGCTCAGCTCCGCCGAGCGCGACGCCGCCCTGGGCCGCATCCGCTCCACCACGGACCGCGCCGCGCTTGCCGCCTGCGACTTCATTGTCGAGGCCGCGACCGAGAAGTTCGACATCAAGTCGGAACTGTTTCGCGCGCTCGATCAGATCGCGAGGCCGGGCGTGATCCTGGCCTCGAACACGTCTTCCATCTCGATCACCAAGCTTGCCGCGCTCACCGGCCGGCCCGAGCGCGTGATCGGCATGCACTTCTTCAATCCCGTGCCGGTGATGAAGCTGGTGGAGATCATCCGCGGCCTGGCGACGGCCGACGAGACCTTCGCCACGGTGAAGGCGCTTTCGGAAAAACTGGAGAAGACGCCGGTCGAGGTCAACGACTCGCCCGGCTTCGTCTCCAACCGGGTGCTCATGCCGCTGCTCAACGAAGCCATGTACGCGGTGATGGAAGGCGTGGCCACGCCGGAAGCGGTGGACGAAGTCTTCAAGCTCGGCATGGCGCATCCCATGGGCCCGCTGACGCTGGCCGACTTCATCGGGCTGGACGTGTGCCTCGACATCATGCGCGTGCTGCACTCCGGCCTGGGCGACCCCAAGTACCGCCCCTGCCCGCTGCTGATCAAGATGGTGGACGCCGGCTGGCTCGGCCGAAAGAGCGGCCGCGGCTTCTACCAGTACTGATTCTGACGTCGTGCTGAGCCGAGGCCCGCGCAGCGGGCCGGAGTCGAAGCATCCTTACCCGACCACAGGTTCTCTGGGTACGCCCGCGACATTTCAGCCACTCGCGTGTTAGATTTCGCCGATGCGAATCCGCTCTCATTTACGTCCTGGCCTGTGCGCCGCAGCCTTCTTGTTCGCCATCGCCTCCAACGCCGCCACCCGCGGCCCAAAGCAGGGGACTCTGGTCATCGTCGGCGGCGGCCAGCTCGGCCCGGAGATCATTCAGCGCTTCGTGCAACTGGCCGGCGGCAAGGACGCTAACTTCGTCGTCATCCCGACCGCGTCGGAAGAGCCCACGATTGACCTGGAGAAGACGAAGGAGCGCTTTGCGAAGCAGTTCGGCGTGACGAACGTTACCGTCCTCCACACCAAGGACCGCAAGGTCGCCGACTCGAAGCAGTTCACCGAGCCGCTGCGCCACGCCAGCGCCGTCTGGATTCCCGGCGGGCGGCAGTGGCGGCTGGCCGACTCCTACCTGAACACGCGCACGGAAAAGGAAATCAAGAACGTGCTCAAGCGCGGCGGCGTGGTGGGCGGCAGCTCGGCCGGCGCAACGATTCAGGGCTCATACCTGGTGCGCGGCGCCGTCGAGGGCAACACCATCATGATGTCGCCCGGGCACGAAGCCGGGTTCGCGCTGCTGACCGACTCGGCCATCGACCAGCACATCATCACGCGCCACCGCGAAGCCGACCTCGACCCGGTCGTCGAAAAATTTCCCAGGCTGCTCGGCATCGGCATCGACGAGGGCACCGCTATCGTGGTGCACGGCGAGAGCTTCGAGGTCATCGGCAAGAGCAAGGTCGCAATCCACGACGGCAGGGAGCATGAAGGGAAGAAGTTCTACTTCCTCACCGCCGGGCAGAAGTACGACCTCAAACATCGCGCGGTCATGGCCGCGGCTGGAGACAGGTGAGCCAACTGCGGAATTGCCGAAGCGCCGAATTAAAAACCCACCCAGAAAGGCGGGATAGCCGCAGCCTACTTCAGCTCCGATTCATGATAGCGCAGGCACTTCCACTCGCCGCCGCGCTTCACCCACACCTCGGTGACGCCCAGGTTGGCGGAGAAGTTCTGCCCTCCCGCCGCGCCGGCCACCTGATTGCTATAGGTCGCCTGCGCCGCGCTCGCGCCCAGCGGCGTGACCTTCATGCCGGCAATCTTGTAGCTGGTGAGCGTGAACTCGTCCACGCCGCGCAGTGCTGCCTGCTTGTCACGCGCCTTGCCGTCAATCCAGATCGCGGTGTGATCGTCGGTGAGCGTTGCCCCGTAGGCGTCCTTCTTCTTAGCCTTGAAATCCTCCCAGGATTGACGGATTTTGGCTTCCACGGCTGACGCTGCGCTGGCCGATGCCGCCGCCGGCTTGCCAGGCTTGCCCTCAGGCTGCTTCGCTTCCTGCGCGAGCGCGCTGAGCGCCAGCGCTGCCACCGCAATCGCCACCATGGTTCGTTGCATTGTTCCTCCCCGGTGTTTATTCTCGCGAGAGGCTAATGCCGCAGCGCGCGGGACGTCAACGCCCGCATTCACATTCACTATCTAGTTACTGGTTTTCCTCGGTCTTCAGCGGCTATTCTCCCTGCAATGGCGGTAAGCGTCACAGTGCTGGCTTCGGGCAGCCGCGGCAACTGCGCGGTGGTTTCCAGCTCGCGCACCGCCATTTTGGTGGACGCCGGCATCTCCTGCCGTGAGACCTTCAAGCGCATGCGCTCGGTCGGCCTCGATCCGCACCGGCTCAGCGCCATCGTCATCTCGCACGAGCACTCCGACCACGTGGACGGCCTCGCCGTGCTTGCCCGCAAGCTGGGCGTGCCGGTTTACATGACCGAGCCCACCTGCCGCGAGTGGGAGCGCACGCTGAAAGACGCGCAGGACCCCTCGCCCGTTCTGGAGAAGCGCGAGTTCTTCCACGCCGGCCGCGGCTTTTCGGTGGGCGACATCCAGGTCTTCAGCTTCACCCTGCCGCACGACGCCGCCGACCCGGTGGGCTTCACCTTCCGCGCCGAGGGAGTGAAGGTGGCCATCGTCACCGACCTCGGATATCTCCCGGCCAGCGTGGCGCAGCAGCTCCAGCGCTGCGACCTGCTCATGATCGAATCCAACCACGACATTGAAATGCTGCGCGGCGGCCCCTACCCGTGGTCGGTGAAGCAGCGGGTGATGAGCCGCGTGGGCCACCTCTCCAACTCGGCGCTCGCCGATTTCTTCTCCGCCGAATATGATGGAAGCGCAACGTTTGTGGTGCTGGCGCATCTATCAGAGCAGAACAATCACCCGGAGATCGCCCGGCGCGCCGCCGAGCAGGCTCTGGGCCCGCGCCAGAACCTGGTCCGCAACCGCGTGGTGCTGGCGTCGCAAGCCGCGGCCCTGGCGCCGATCACCTTATAGAGATTGCGGAATTGCCGAACTGCGGAACTGCCGGATTGAACAGCCCGTACAATTCTGAGTGGAGCAATTCGGCACTTCGGCAGTTCCGCAATTCGACCATGGAGTTCTGGAGCGGCAGCAACGCTTGAGTAAGCCCTGCACAGACGGCGTCATCGGCGGCATCCTGGCGGGATGGCGCTATGACATCTCCGGCCTTGCGCCCGACATGCGCGGCGACTACGAACAGCACTTCGCCGAGTGCGAGCGCTGCCGCTCGCGCCGCCGCCTGCATCGCCAGATCGATATCGGCCTGATCGTGCTGGCGTCGCTCTCCGCCGTCATGTTCCTGGTGGCCTACGGCGCGCTGCGCTACTACCTGCCTCGCCACGCCTTCGTGCTGCAGCTGGCGGCCCTGGCCGGTTTCCTGGTCTCCGCTGTCGTGTGGGTGCTGGTGGCCATTGCCACGCCCGCCCCCACCGTCATGGCCGACGCCGCGCTCATCGGCGCGCGCCGCGTCCACGAAAGACTTCCCGAGGCCGTCCGCGAGCGCCTGCCGGAAGAGATCAAGGTCCGCATCGGCGAAACCCAGCCACCTGCCTCGTAAAGCACTATTCCAGGGCCGCCGTGCTCGATGCCGCTACGGCGAAGCTGTGCGTCCGCCGCGTCCTCGGCGGCTTGCACGTGACCTACTCGGTCACCATCCCGCCCATCAAATCCGTCACCCGCTCCACCCGATGCGCCACGCACCAGCGCTCCAGCTGCTCCACGATGCGCTCGGTCGCAGCGGGGTCCCAGTAGTTCGCCGTTCCCACTTCCACGGCCGCCGCTCCGGCGAGCATGAATTCCACGACGTCTTCCGCCGTGGTGATCCCGCCCATGCCGATCACGGGAATTTCCACCGCGTGCGCCGCCTCGTACACCATGCGGACGGCGATGGGCTTGATCGCCGGACCGGAAAGCCCGGCCGTGACGTTCGAAATCCTCGGCTTGCGCGTCTCGGGATCAATCGCCAGCGCGACGAACGTGTTCACCAGCGAGATGGCGTCGGCGCCGGCGTTCTCCGCCGCGCGCGCCATCTGCGGAATGCTGGTCACGTTGGGCGAGAGCTTCACGATCAGCGGACGCCGCGCCGCGCTCTTCGCCGCCGACACCAGCTCCTCCAGCAGCACCGGATCGGAGCCGAAATGGATCCCGCCGCGCTTCGTATTGGGACACGAAACGTTCAGCTCGTACGCCGCCACGCCCTCGCCGTCATTCAGCACGCGGATCACTTCTTCGTAATCTTCGCGCGTATAGCCGAACACGTTGGCAATCGCGACCACGTTCTTCAGCTTGCGCAGCAGCGGCAGCTTCTCCTGCACGAAGGCGCGCACGCCCACGTTCTGCAGGCCGATGGAATTCAGCATGCCCGCCGCGGTCTCGAACAGGCGCGGCGGCGGATTGCCGGTCATCGGCTCGCGCGACAGGCCCTTGGTCACGAAGCCGCCCAGCTTGTCGAACGCGACCACGTCCTCGAACTCCACGCCGTAGCCGAACGTCCCGCTGGCCGCGATCACCGGGTTCTTCAGTTCGATGCCGCAGAAGCGCACCGTCAGGTCGGGCGGCCCCTGCGGCGAACGCGCGGAGCTGTTCCGGCTCGTGGCCTGGCCCGCGCCGCTTTGCGGTCTTGAAGAAGAAAAGCCGGCCATCAGCGGTCACCCGCCGCCACCGGCTGCGGCACCAAGCCTTCGGTGAGCACGCGCCCGGTGGCGTTCGAGGGCTGATTGATTCCCAGCAGCGACGCCAGTGTCGGGGCCATGTCGGCCGGCTCCGCGTGCGTGCGATAAATCCCGCTGCGGAAGGGCAGGCCGTAGAACAGCAGCGGGACGTGCGTGTCGTAGCTGTACGGCGAGCCGTGCGTGGTGCCGCTGCGCCAGGGAAGCGTGAACGGCGGCATCTGCGCCAGCAGATACCAGCCGCCGTACGGGGAGTAACCGTGCGCGAAGCGGCGGCCGGTGTCGGTGCTGGGCACATCGCCGGCCGCCAGTTGCACTTTGGTGAAGTACGCCCGCGCGCCCAGCTCCTTCAGCGCTTCGCCCGCCACACGCTCCGCTTCAGCCTCGCTCGCCGCCTTCGTTCCCGCGAACGCCTCATCGTTCAGGTAGACCAACGGCCACTCCAGGTGCCGGACGAAGTCGTTCCGCGTGCTGCCCAGGCGCGCGCCAATCAGCGCGCTCACCTTCTGCCGGTCGGCAGCCTGGAAGCCGAGCACCGGCGCCGGAATGCGCAATCGTTCCGTCGTCGCCACCGTCGGCGACACGCCGTGGTCGGCGGTCAGCGCGATCCAGATGTTGGCCAGCCCGACCTGCCGGCCGAGAAAGGCGAAGAATTCGGCCAGTTGCCGGTCGAGGGCCAGCGCCATCGCCGCCGCCTGCGGCGAGTCGGGCCCAACTTCGTGCCCGAGAATGTCGAGCGCCGAAAGGCTCACCACCAGCAGGTCGGTGGCAGGTCCGGAGCCCAGCTTCTCCTGCGTCACCAGTTCGCGCGCGAACTCAAGCTCGTAGTCGTTGCCGAAGGGCGTGGAGCCGACCGAGTGGTAGTAATCGCCGTTGCCGCGAGTGGAGCGCAGCACATTGCCCTTGGCGTCTTTCCACTCCAGGTCCAGGTACTTGTCGCCGCGCTTCGCGTTGTTGAAGGCGGCCACCCACTCGGGAAGCTGCTGCCGGTAAAACGAAGACGTGATGAATACGCCGGTCGCCTGATCGATCCAGTACGCGCCGTCGGCGGCAAAGCCCGCCGGCAACACCGAGGAGCGGTCCTTCAGCGAGATGGTGAACACCCGCGCTTTGCCGCCGGTGGCCAGCTTCAATTCGTCGCCGAGGGTGGAGCCGAGCAGGTTCCGCGGCGAAGCGCCAATGCCCGGCTTCGACGCGCCAACCAGCGTGGTCGTGTCGTCTTCCACGCTGGTCACCATCTTCTTCTTCGCCGGGTTCCACCACTCGTTGGCGAAGATGCCGTGTCCGCTCGAGTACGTTCCGGTGAGCAGCGTCGCGTGGCCGGGCGCGGTAAACGTGGCCGGATAGTCGTAATTGCAGTCGGTGAACCAGGCGCCGCGCTCCATCAGCAGGCGGAAGCCGCCCTGGCCGAACTGCTCGTGATAGCGCTCCAGGTAATCGCCACGAAACTGGTCGATCACCACCACCACAATCAGCTTGGGACGCGCGTTGTACGCCGATGCGGCCGCCGTAGCGTTCGCTATCAGCAGCGCGGCCAGGAGAATGAAGACGCGAGAAAAGGGGAGTTTCATCGCCGGCTAGTGTAACGCGCCCGCAACCCGGGCCGGCACTTCACCGGACAGCGAAGGCGGAAGACGGAAGCGGAGCGGGGTGAGCGAAAAGCCGCCGGAAGCGGGCAGCGGGAAGCGGGCAGCGAATTTAGCAGCACCGAATGCTGTACATTAGTTATTTCCATGCTCGACCTCGCTTACGTCCGGGAGCACCTCGAAGTCGTGGAAGCCAAGCTCCGCCAGCGCGGGCTCGGTCCCGCCGCCCTCGGCCGCTTCCGCCAGCTCGACGCCGAGCGCCGCGCGGCCATCACCAGGGCCGAGACCCTCAAGGCCGAGCGCAACCGCGCCTCCGAACAGGTGGCGCGTCTCAAGAAGAACAAGCAGGACGCCTCCGAACTCATCGAGCGCACCAAGCGCATTCGCGAGGAATCCGACGCGCTCGAAAAGCAGGCCAACGACCTCGACGCCGAACTGCGCGCTCTGCTCGCCGGCATTCCCAACCTGCCGCATGATTCCGTGCCGGTCGGCGCCGGGGCCGAGCAGAACGTGGAAGTGCGCCGCTGGGGCACGCCGCCCGAGTTCGCTTTTACGCCCAGGCCGCACTGGGACCTCGGCGAACAACTCGGCATCCTCGACATGGAGCGCGCCGCGAAGCTCTCGGGCGCGCGTTTCGCCGTCTACTGGGACCTGGGCGCGCGGCTGGAACGCGCGCTCGCCGGCTTCATGCTCGACCTGCACACGCGCGAGCACGGATACACCGAGGTCCTGCCTCCGTTTCTTGTCAAAGAGGAGTCACTGTACGGCACCGGTCAGCTTCCGAAATTCCGCGAAGACCTGTTCAAGATCGAGGCACACGACCTGTTCCTCGTCCCCACCGCCGAAGTCCCGCTCACCAACCTTTACCGCGACGAGGTGCTCGACGCCTCGCGCCTGCCGGTCTCGCTCACCGCCTGGACGCCATGCTTCCGCAGCGAAGCCGGCTCTTACGGCAAGGACGTACGCGGCCTCATCCGCAATCATCAGTTCCAGAAGGTGGAGCTGGTAAAGTTCGCGCGCCCGGAAAACTCCTACGAGCAGCTTGAACAGCTCACGCGCGACGCGGAAGTCGTTCTCCAGCGCCTCGGCCTGCATTATCGCGTGGTGGCGCTTTCCACCGGCGACTTGGGAGCGAGCGCCGCCAAGACGTACGACCTCGAGGTTTGGCTGCCGGGCCAGCAACAGTTCAAGGAAATCTCTTCCTGCTCGAACTTCGAGGCCTACCAGGCGCGCCGCGCCAACATCCGCTTCCGCGACGGCGGCAAAGGCAAAGCCGAACTGGTCCACACGCTCAACGGCAGCGGCCTGGCCATCGGACGCACCTGGGTGGCAATCGTCGAGAACTACCAGCAGCCCGACGGCAGTGTTGTGGTCCCGGAAGCCCTGCGCCCGTACCTTGGCACTGACCGCATCACGCCGCGGAAGGCGTAATCGCCGCAGCGGGCACAATTGGCGCCTGGCACGGCGCCTTGGGCCGTGCAAGCCCGGATTTCCTTCGCGTCCCTGGTGTGAACGCTTTGACTTTTCACGCCCGGGCACGGACCCCTCACCGCCAAATGCCAATGGCTAAGCGCCCACGCCGCTACAGGTACAATCATCAAGGCTGACAACTGGCAACCGGCAACTGCTTGAGCCTCTGGTCCACAATGCGCAGCTACATTTTCTGGACGCACGAGCGCGGCTCGCTGCACTACGACGTCATGGTCACGCTCATCCTGGCCTTCATCTTCCTGACGCCTCTCTGGGTGAATTTCAAAGACAAACCTGTAGCAGCTCCGGAGCATCAAAGCGGAGTAGTTGTCGTTCCCGACGGAAAAGGCGGATTCATCTATCAGATTGAAGCGGCCGACGTTGAGGCCGCCGACGAGGCCTCGCTGCGCGAACAGCTGCTGCGCATCGTCGAGCCCATCGCCGGCGAGGTCGAGATCGACCGCTACGAACTGGTCCGCGACGCGCGCAACAATCCGCTGCTCTATCGCGTCTGGGTCCGGCGTTATTAGCAGCCGGCACTGAGGATTCGATTTCGGAGGGGCACGGCCCGGCAGGGACGGGCTGCAGCCCCGGACGGGAAGAACGAGCGCGGCGCCGTCACGGCCGCGCAGGAACCGGGGCTCCAGCCCCTGAGGGGCTTGCTCGAGTGAAGAGAACACTGCACTGCTTGGGCGTCGCTGCGCTGGCGCTCTTTATGGCACACGCGCAAACGGCTGCACCTCAAACCGCTCCGCCCCAGGCCGCCACCAACCTGGAATCCGTCCTTGCCACCATGGACAAGGCCGCCGCGGAGTTCAAGTCTGCCGAAGCCGACTTTGTCTGGGACACGTATCAAAAAGTGGTCAACGAAACTGACACGCAGAAGGGGAAGATCTACTTCCGCCGCAGCGGCAAAAAGATCCAGATGGGCTCCGACATCACTGCGCCCGCGCCCAAGTACGTGCTCTACGATGGCGATAAAGTGCAGATCTACGAACCCAAAATCGACCAGGTCACGCAGTACCGCACCGCCAAAAATCGCGGCGACTTCGAGACCTTCCTCGTCCTCGGTTTCGGGGGCGGCGGCCACGAGCTGCGAAACTCGTTTGAGGTGAAATTCGCGGGCGTGGAAAACGTGGACGGCATTCGCGCCGCCAGGCTCGACCTGGCGCCCAGGAGCGAGCGCGCGCGCAGCATGTTCAGCCACATCCTGCTGTGGATCGACCTCACGCGCGGCATCGCCGTGCGTCAGCAGCTGCTCGAGCCCTCCGGGGACTACCGCGACGCCCGCTACAGCAACATCAGGCTCAACCAGGACCTGCCCCGCGACGTTTTCAAGCTCAAGACCACGAGCAAGACGCGGGTCGTAACTCCACAGTGAGAAAGACCTTGCTGCCGTTTTTGCCAGTTCGCCGTTGCGCTTGGCGGCACTTTGACAAACTTTGCCGTAGAACCCGAGTAGAAGCAACGCTATACTGCGCCAAGTTAGGCCACTGACGGCGCGCCCTTCGTACTTTGCATCCTAAGGAACCGGTTTTTGCATGGCCCGAGTGTTCACCATCCCCGTTCGGCCCGGCCGTAAGCCCAGCAAGCCTCGCAGTGACGATCCCCGCTACCTCGAAGGCCAGCGCCTGCTCGTCGAGGCCATGAAGTATCTGGCCAAGGAAGATCCGCAGGTGAACCGCCCTGCCATCGAGCTGCTCTCCGAGCACTTCCGCACTCGCTTCCGCATGACCGACTCGCCGCTCAACGAGTAGCCGCGCGGGCGCTCCGGTTTTCAAGCTACATCCGGCGCCACGAAACGAATGCTGTTGCCGTCGGGTGGTTATTTGCGATTGGTCCGGGTCTCACCGCCCAGGCAAGATAACAAGTAGCGAATCACCAATCACCAATCACCCTGGTTTGACGCCTCTTCTGCCGCAGCTTACGATTAAATCAAACCCCCGTTCATGGCCACCCAGGTTTTCTTTGATCCGGAGCGCAAACGCTGGAGGCGCCTGCGATTCATCCTCAACGTTGCCGGCGTGCTGACCACCCTGCTAATCGTGTTTTTCGCGCTCAGCCTCTATCGGCAAACTTCGTTGCCTGACCTGCTGCTGCCCGGGCCCAAGCGGCCCTACCGCCCGATCAAGGAAACCGAGCGCCGCAGGTACCCCCGCCGCCCCATCACCCGGCGCAAGACCACGGCCGCGCCCTCGCAGGTCGTCCTCAACTCCGGGGAAGGCATTCGCGCGGCTTTTTACGTCACCTGGGACGCGGGCAGCTTCGCCTCGCTCAAGGAATACGGCCACCAGATCGACCTGCTCTTTCCCGAGTGGCTGCACGTGCTCACCGCCGACGGCCACCTGCAGGCCGTCAACCAGGACAATGTCCTGTTCGACGTGCTCAAGCCGGCCGGGCAGGTCACCAAGTTCGACGAACGCGTCATGGACCTGATCAAGCGGGAAAAACTCCCGATGGACGTTTTCCCGCTGGTCAACAACTTCGATCCCATCGCCAATGACTGGGTGAGCGACATCGGCGGCATGCTTTCCGCGCCGGCCGCGCGCGCGCACTTTCGCCAGGAGCTGATGACCTTTGTCGCCAGCGACGGCTACAAAGGCCTCGCGCTCGATCTGGAAGGCTTTCCCTTCGCCGCGCAGCCCGGATATCGCGCGCTGGTCGCCGAACTCTGCGACGACCTGCATCGCCGCGGCTTGAAGCTCTACATCAGCGTCCCGCCGCGCAACGAGGACTTTGACTATGCCTTCATGGCGGCGCACGCCGACGGCGTCGTCATCATGAACTACGACCAGCACTTTCCCGGCGGTCCGGCGGGCCCGGTCGCCGCGCTGGATTGGTTCGTGCAGAACCTGGAGCGCGACCTGAAGCTGATGCCGCGGGAAAAAATCATTTGCGCCATCGCCAACTACGGCTACAACTTCCCGCAGCCGAAGCGCGGCAAACCCGCGCCCGAGGTGAAGGGCGTGAGCGTGCAGGAGGCCTGGCTCGAGGCGCAGGAGTCGGAAGCCGAGGTCGAGTTCGACGACGACTCCCTCACCCCGCACTTCGCCTACATGGACGAGGAGGACGTCCGCCACGACGTCTGGTTCCTCGACGCCGTCACCGCGCTCAACCAGATGCGCGCCGCGCAGCGCCTCGGCATCAACACTTTCGCGCTCTGGCGGCTGGGCGGCGAAGATCGCTCGCTCTGGAAGGTCTGGGACAATCCCGCCGACGCCGCCGGCGTCGAAGGGCTGAAGCTGGTGCCGCCCGGCCGCGACGTCGACTTCGAGGGCCGCGGCGAAGTTTTCCGCATCCAGCAGGCGCCGACGCCGGGGCAACGCGCCATCACGCTCGACCCATCCGGCGTCATCACCACCGAAAGCTTCTCCCGCCTGCCGTCGCCCTACCAGATCGCCGAATACGGCGGCGGCGACGAGAAGCAGATCGCCATCACCTTCGACGACGGTCCCGACCCGCAGTGGACGCCCAGGATTCTCGACGTGCTGAAGCGCGAGCACGCGCCCGCCGCGTTTTTCATCATCGGCTCGGAGGCCGAGCGTTATCCCGCGCTGCTCAAGCGCATTGTCAGCGAAGGCCACGAAATCGGCAATCACACCTGGACGCATCCCGACATCAGCGACATCTCGCGCCCCGCCATGCGCATTGAGATGAACGCCACCGAGCGGCTGTTCGAATCCAAGCTCGGCGTCAAGCCGGTCTATTTCCGCCCGCCCTATGGCATTGACCAGGAGCCCGACACCGACGACCAGGTGCGCCCGCTCGAGATCATGCAGGAGGCCGGTTACATCGCCATCGGCTCCAAGCTCGACCCGCACGACTGGGAACTGAACCCAAAGCCGGCCGCCGAAGACATCGTCAACGGCCCGCACGGCATCTTCGGCCATCTCCCTCCCTGCGAGCCCGGCGACCAGCGCTGCGGCAACATCATCCTGCTGCACGACGGCGGCGGCGACCGCACCGAAACCCTGCGCGCCCTGCCCATCATCATTCAGGGCCTGCGCGCCCGCGGCTTCCAGATCGTTCCCGTCTCGCGCCTCATCGGCAAGACGCGCGCCGAGGTGATGCCCGCCATCGCGTCCGGCGAGCGCTGGTCGGCGTGGCTCGACAGCTTCGGCTTCTGGATCTTCGGCGCGCTCCAGAACGGCATCGTCCTGGTCTTTTTCCTCGGCGACGTGCTCATGAGCGCGCGCCTGTTCCTGGTCGGAACTTCGGCGCTGTTCGATCGCCTGCGCGGCCGCCGCACGCCCCTTCCCACCGGCGCGACGACTTACTTGCCGGCCGTCGCCGTGCTCATCCCGGCCTACAACGAAGAAAAAGTCATCGAGCGCACGGTGCGCGCCGCGCTCGATTCCGAATACGCCGGCGCTTTAAGGGTCATCCTGATTGACGACGGCTCCAAGGATTCGACCTTCGAAGTTGTGCAGCGCGCATTCCGCGCAGAAATTGCCGCCGGTCGCCTGCTTGCGCTCTCCCAGGCCAACGCCGGCAAGGCCGAAGCGCTGAACTTCGGCTTGCGCCATGTGACGGAAGAACTCTTCGTCGGCATTGACGCCGACACCGTCATTTCACCCGCCGCCATCGCGCGTCTGGTCCCGCACTTCGTGAACGAACGCGTCGCTGCCGTCGCCGGCAACGCCAAGGTCGGCAACCGTGTGAACCTGTGGACGCGCTGGCAGGCGCTGGAGTACGTCACCAGCCAGAACTTCGAGCGCCGCGCGCTGAACACCTTGGGGGCGGTCAGCGTCGTTCCCGGCGCGCTCGGCGCCTGGCGAACTGCAGCCGTGCGCGAAGCCGGCGGCTACCACACCGACACCGTGGCCGAAGACGCCGACCTCACCATGGCGCTGCTCCAGCGCGGCTACCGCGTGGAATACGAAGACCGCGCGCTCGCCTTCACCGAAGCGCCCTCCAGCGCGCGCGGACTCATGCGCCAGCGCTTCCGCTGGTCGTTCGGCATCCTGCAATCGCTGTGGAAGCACCGCGGCGTCTTCGGACGCAAAGGTGTGCTGGGCTTTGTGGCGCTGCCCAACATCCTCATCTTCCAGATCCTGCTGCCGCTGGTTTCGCCGTTCATTGACCTGATGTTCGCCGCCGGCATCGCCGCCTACCTGTTCGACCGCGCCTTCCACCCGCTCACCGCCGACGCGCGCAGCCTGCAAAAACTGCTGCTCTTCTTCCTCGCCTTCCTCATCATTGACTTCATCACCAGCGCCATCGCCTTCGCCCTGGAGCGCCGCGAGCCGGAGAGCCGCGAGGGCGTGCTCCTGCTGGGTGACGTCTGGATCCAGCGCTTCATCTACCGCCAGTTGTTTTCTGTGGTGTTGTTCCGCACGCTGAAGCGCGCGCTGGAAGGGAAGCACTTCGCCTGGGACAAGCTGGAGCGCACCGCCGCCGTCGGCTACGCCCGCGCCGCGAAGACCTGAAGCCAACCACAAAGGACCCACGACGGGCACAAAGGGGACGTGGCTGGGATTCTTTCGTGCCCTTCGTGTCCTTTGTGCCTTTGTGGCTGGCTTTGGAGTTCACTCAAGGCGCCACGCGGATCGCATCGCCCACGCTCGCCACGCCTTCGTGCACCGTCACGCCGTACACCCCGATGCACGCGCCATGCTTCTGCGCCACCGTCTTGAGCACCGCCGGGTCCTGCTCGCCGGTTTCCGGATCGAGGTTGATCATCACGCAGCGCGGGTCGCGTTCCTTGATGAGCACGCGCAGTTCCGGCCCGATCTGGATCGTCTTTCCGACCAGGGAATCTTCGAACTGCGCGCCGCCCTCCTTCCATTCGGCGTAGAAGTTCGCGCGGAAGCGCCGATGCCCAATTGCCGTGCCGATTTCGGCAGCCAGCATCTCCACCGTCTTGAGGCCGAACAATGACACGGGCGCGGCATCCTGCATGCCGCGCTCGCTGAAGCGCAGCTTCAGCGGACGCTTCCACCGCCGCTCCAGCGCCGCCAGGAACGCCGCGTCTTCCACGTCGGCCTCGTGCCTTCGGGCGTGGTGACCTCCACGCGGTAAGTGCGCGCCTCGGGAAAGTGCTTGTCTTCGCTCGCCGGCTCGAGGTAGCGCGGACGAAACAGCGCCATCTCCGGCACCTCGCGCGCGGTCACCCAGGGGAAGTTGCTGGTCTTTGCCGGATCGACGAACGCGAACACGCGGTCGCCGGCCACGCCGCCGTAGGTCACAACACGCGCTCCAGGTCTTCGCCGCGCATGCTCTTAACCGGATACCGCCGCACCACTTTGACGATTCCGATCTCGGTCATGCCCGACGTTGTAGTCCCGCCCCGGCAGCCAGTCAACTCTGCCGCGAGCATTCGGCCAACGACCGATGACCAGCGACCAGCGACTGCTAAAATAGGGGTTTGACGAGGTCCCGATCATGGCCACCGTAGAAGCTACTCCCCGCCGCGCCACCGTCCAGCCCTTCCGCAACGAGCCCGCCGTCGACTTCACCAAGGACGCCAACGTGCGCAAGATGCGCGCCGCGATCGAGAAAGTGCGCAGCGAGCTCGGCCGCGAGTACGACCTCATCATCGGCGGACGCCGCGTCCGCACCGGGAAGAAGATCTGCAGCATCAATCCAGCGCGCCCGTCCGAGCTCGTTGGGCTGCACCAGCGCGCCGGCGCCGAGCACGTCGAACCGGCGATGCAGGCCGCGCTCACCGCCTTTGAAAGCTGGAGCCGCGTCGCCCCCGAAGAGCGCGCCGCGCTGCTGTTCCGCCTGGGCGACATTCTGCGCGCCCGCAAGTTCGAGCTGGCCGCCTGGATGGTCTTCGAAGTCGGCAAGAACTACTGGGAGGCCGACGCCGACATCGCCGAGACCATTGACTTCTGCGAGTTCTACGCGCGCGAGGCGCTGCGGCTCGCCGCCGCCGAGCCGCCCGTGCAGATGCCGGGTGAGCGCGACTTCCTGCGCTACATCCCGCTGGGCGTCGGCGCCGTGGTGCCGCCGTGGAACTTCCCCTGCGCCATCATGGCGGGCATGACCATGGCCGCCGTCGTTTGCGGCAACACCGTCGTTCTCAAGCCCTCAAGCGAATCTCCCACCATCGCCGCGCGCTTCTTCGAGTGCTTCCAGGAAGCCGGACTGCCCGACGGAGTGGTGAACTTCTGCCCCGGCGGCGGCGCCGACTTCGGCAACGCCCTGGTCGAGCATCCCAAAACGCGCTTCATCGCCTTCACCGGCTCGAAGGAAGTGGGCCTGCACATCAATCGCGCCGCCGCCGAGGTCAAGCCCGGCCAGATCTGGATCAAGCGCACCATCCTCGAGATGGGCGGCAAGGACGCGATCATCGTCGAGCCCGACGCCGACCTCGACGCCGCCGTCGAAGGCGTGACCCTCTCCGCCTTCGGTTTCCAGGGACAGAAGTGCTCCGCCTGCTCCCGCCTCATCCTGGCCGACGAAATCTACGACACGTTCCTCGAGCGCCTGGTGGAGCGCACGCGCAAGATCACGCTCGGCGATCCCACCGAGAACTGCCCGATGGGCCCGGTAGTGAGCGAAAACGCCATGAACGGCATCCTCAGGTACATGGACATTGGCCGGCAGGAAGGCCGCCTGCTCACCGGCGGCGGGCGCGCCACGGAGCTGGGCGAAGGCTACTACCTCCAGCCGACCATCTTTGCCGACATCCCGCCCCGGGCGCGTCTGGAGTGCGAAGAGGTGTTCGGTCCCGTGCTCGCGGTCATCAAGTCGCGCAACTTCGAGCACGCGCTCCAGATCGCCAACGACACCGAGTTCGGGCTTACCGGCGCGCTCTACAGCCTGTCGCAGGAGAAACTCGAAGCCGCCAAGCGCGAGTTCCACGTCGGCAACCTCTACCTGAATCGCAAGTGCACCGGCGCCATGGTAGGAGCGCATCCGTTCGGCGGCTTCAACATGAGCGGCACCGACTCCAAGGCCGGCGGTCCCGACTACCTGTACCTGTTTTCGCAGGCCAAGAGCATTGGCCAGAAGCTGGTCTGATTCTGACGGCGCCCCACGTCCGCCGGCGCGACGCTAACGCGGGGAGCGGGCTGTACCGCGTGCCCCGCTCAAGCCTTCCCTGGGCTGGGGTCACGCGTGCTCAGGACGTTGGCGCTTTTCGGCACAAATTGACGCAGGCATCTTTCCCGCCGCAAAATACGTTCTAAGTAGTAGGGCAGTCATAGTAGTAGGGGCAGTCATCCGAGCCTCGGCTAGGCACTTCTGTACGCAGCCGCCCCGCGAGAGGTTGGCGTCATGGCCAGGATCCTCTGTGTTGACGACGAGCCGCACGTAGTCACCCTCAAGTGCGCAATTCTGGAAGCCGCGGGACACCAAGTCACCCCGTCCGGCTCCGCCCGTGACGCCATTGATAAGTTGCAGCACGCCGCCTATGACGCCGTCGTCACCGACTGGCGGTTGGGCGACGCCAGCGGCCGCGCCGTCGTGCAGGCCGCCAAGACGCACGCCACGACTCCCGTCGTCGTCGTCAGCGGATACGTGGCCGAAGCCTTCCAGGCCGCCGAGCCGCTCGCCGATCTCTATCTGGAAAAGCCGGTGAATCCGGAAGAGCTCGTCACCATCGTGAACGAGCTGCTGAAGAGCAGCGAGCGCAGCGCTTCGCCGACGGCAGGGGACTAGAAGAGCGTCGCCGGTCGCCGGTCGTTGGCCGCCGGCCGGGCTGTTCGCGGCGCAGTGCAAACGCGACCTCTTCTGCTCGTGCGCGCACTAGCGCAGACCCTGGCTCCGCTGGGGATGACACTTCCTAGGAGTTGCGGATGACAATGGCTGCCTGTCAACGGTTTGGCCGACGACCAAAGGCCCGCGACCGGCGACGGCCCTATTGCTGTCCCGCTACCGTGGCCGCGGCTGCTTCCGCAAGGATGCGGTGATGGATGGTGAACAGCGCCAGCTCGAGCCGGTCGCTCACGCCAATCTTGTCGTAAACGTTCCGCAGATAGTTCTTGATCACCTGCTCGGTCGTGCCCAGCTGCGTGGCGATTTCCTTGTTCTTGTAGCCCTGCACGATCAGCGCCACGATGCGCAGCTCTTTCGGCGTCAGCCGGTCGCGCACGCGCGCGCCCACCAGGTCGGTCTCGCTGCTTTCTTTGTCCCCGGGCGCTGAGGCCACCCACGTCTCGCCCGCTACGACCTTGCGCACGCACTGCACCAGGTCCGTGCCGGTCACGCTGCGGTAGACCACACCGGCCGCGCCGGCCTGCATGAAACTCTTCGGGTCCTGCCCGTTTTCGGCGATCACCACCGGCCGCGTCTTCAGCTTCACCGCCTCGGCGATCACCGTTTTCGCATCGGGATGGAAATCGGCGGAAAACAGCAGCACCGCCGGACGGAACTTCTCCATCGCCGTCATCATTTGTTCGGCCGTCTGCGCCTGCGCCACAATGCGCAGGTCATCTTCCACCGCCAGCACCTTGGCCGCGCCCGCGCGGAAGATGGCCTGGTTGTCCGCCAGAATGATCTTCAGCAAATCACACCTCAACTGCGCAGAAACTTGTAGGAGTCAATCACGCACGCCACGCCCACGCGCGGCGGCGCCTTGCCGTTCTTGCTCTTGCTGGCATCCACGCGCACCACGCGCCCGTCGCACACCACCCGCACGTCCCTGGGCGCGCCCAGCAACTTGCCCGGCAGGGTGAGGTTGAACTTCACCTTCGAGCCCACCTTCAGCCCTGCCTTGGCGCGTATGTACACTCCGCCGGCGCTAACGTCGCGTGTTGTCAGCGTCTTGGCCGCTCCGCCGCCGCGTAATTGGATAGGCAATTCCAGCGGAAACCGCTGGCTCGTTCTGCTTTCCAATTCAAGCTCCTCCCCGCGTCCTGGGGGACGCGCAGGGAATTTTTTCGGGGGAGAGACACCCGTTCGGGCGCCCATATATCTATCACGGAATGCTGCTGCGGGATAGAGAGTAGCTGGTACCGAGGCCCGCTCTAAGTACTACTACCGAGCCCGATTAGGGGCCGCAGACGCCGCATCCGGACGTTGGAGCCCGGCCGCCAGGCGGCGGGCCTCTGTTCACACGGTAGCGACGGGCGCCCTTCGCCCGCCGGCACAAACCACAGAAGGCAGGGCGAGCACGAACTGTGGAGACGCGGGCGCCCGCGCCCGCGCTCTTCTTGCGCGCGCGAGTTAAGACACGCAGCCGGCGTAGCCAGCTGTCGTCCGAGAACTGAGAACTGAGAACCGAAAACCGAGAACTGCGAACTGAGAACTGAGAACTGGTACTCGGTTACTAATCCCTCACAAAAATCCCCGCGAGCGACCACCCCACCGCCAGTCCGAGCACCGACGCTACCGCCGCCACCGGCGCCAGATGCTCGCGCGCGTTGCGCTTCACGTCCATCTTGTGCCGAATGGCGCTCCGCAACTCGCTTACCGACTCATGGATCTGCCGCCGCTGCTCGGCGGCGCGCTCTTCCAATACCTCGAAGGGGACTCGTGCCGTCATAGCTGCGACCTCGCTTCCTGCTGGATCCACACCTGGTCGGCCCTCAGCACGCGCAGCGTGCGCTCCGGCTTCAGGCCCGCGCTGGTGATCTGCCGATAAGCGAACCACGCCGTGAGCGCCGCGACCAGCAGGTAGCAGAACCCGACGATGGCCAGCGCCAGCGCCCATCCGCCCTTGCCCGCGAACGCCGTGGCCACCACCGTGACCAGCGCCGCCGTCCACATCAGGAAGCCGGCCCATGCCAGCGCCAGCGCCACCACCAGCAACGGCGCCGACGCCTTGATCGTCGCCACCTTTTCGCCGATCTCGTTGGCCAGCATGCGGTAGCGCGTTTCCACGAACTGGGTAAGCTCGGCCTTCATCTCGGCCGCCAGCGCGGCCAGCGACTTCTCACGATATGCGTTCTCAATCACGGTTCGACCTCCACAGCCGCAGACCCGCCCCGATGGCCACGCCGACCACGGCGGCCACGGCGATCACCTGCAGCGGATATTCGCGCGCAATGTGCCGCGCACGTTCACGCGTGATTACCAGCCGCCGGCCGGCCTCGCGCTTCAGGCCGGCGGCCGCGCCCTCGGCATTCATTCGCGCCCGCCCCCGCAGCAGGGTGAAGCGGCGCCTCAGCTCGCGCATTCTCAGCGGCGCATTGCGGAACCCCGAAAACGCGCTTCCGATCGTCTGCCCCACGCTCTCGGCCAGCGACGCAATCCCGCCGCGTTCCCGCTCGAATTCACCCTCGGGCAGCTCGCGCTCAGGGCGCAAACCCGCCGAGCGCTGCGCCGGGTGAGTATCAGAATCGGGGATGCCGGGCGTCGGGACCCTCTCTGCCATAAGCTTCTCCTCTTGAGTCCACTTTGGTTCGATGACCCCGCCTGACGCGGTGTTTGATGGATTTAGAGGGAAATTGAGGAGCAGCCCTGAGGAGCAGCAGCAGTGCCAAGTACCGAGAGAGCTGAGAACTGAGAACTGAACTGGCAACCGGCAACTGCGGTCAAAACGCCGACCCGCCGCCGCCGCCGAATCCGCCGCCGCTGAATCCTCCGCCCGAGCTGAATCCGCCGCCGCTGAATCCCGATCCGCTCGACGACGCCCTCGGCGCCGAGACGAACACGCTCTGCGCGTCGCTGCTCATGCTGCGCATCGAGTTGGTGAAGAAGATGGGGTTGAAGCCGGTGGGCGGCGCCCCGCCCGGCGACGTGTACCACCGTGGCGGATCCTGGATGATCCCGGCGAACGCCTTCGCCCAGCGCTGTTCCACGCCCAGCGCCATCGCGTAAGGCAGGAATTTTTCGAACGTGTCGGGCGGCATGCGCTTCAGCCGGTCGGCCTCCACGCGCGTCATGAACTCCTGGAACCCGAGGACGCCCACGTACGTCCGCATTCCCAGCAGGCTCTTGGCCGTCAGCAGCCGTCCGAAGATCAGCACGATCCCCGCCGCCACCGCCAGCGAGACGAACGCCACCACTCCCGACACGAACAGCGACACCCCCGCCGCGTACTGCAGCAGCAGCGAAACCCCCACGATCGCCAGGATGCCCAGGAACATGTAGCCCGCCGCCGATTTCGGGTCCACGGTGTACATGCCGCGCCGCTTCAGCGATCGCATGATCTCGTCGCGGATCATGGGCAGGGCCGTGTAGAAGTGCTCTTTCAGGTCCGACAGCTTGGTCTGCTGCCCGCCCGGGCCAAAAATCTTCTCCAGCATGATGCGCTCGTGCGCCGCCAGCTTCGGCCACTCTTCCATCGGCTTCAGCAGATGGAAGATGTAGTCCTTGTGTTTGGTGAAGAAGCCCTCGTTGGCGACCTCTTCAATCTGGAGGTAGCCGCGCACGGCCAGGTCGATCAGCGTTGACGTGATGTCGCGCGGGTCCACCTTGTCGTCCACCAGCGTGCCCAGCTCCGCCGGCGACAACTGCGCCGGCGGCTCATAGAGCGGCGCCACCGAAATCCCCGGATCGGGATCGCGCCCCTTCACGTACCACAGCCCGAACATCACCACGAACGCGACCAGCGGCACCAGCGCCACCGGATTGCTCGCCACGAACCACCCGATGCGCACCGGAAGGGCCGGCTCATGCAGGATGCCCTTCGGGATGTACACATCAATCGTCAGCCCGCCGCGCATGGGGAGCGGGTTGGTCGTCTCGAACTCCGTCCTGCTGCCCTCCACCCTGGCGGTCGCTTCCTGGTCGTGCGATCCGTACACGCCGGTGAACGCCTGCGCGCGCAGGCTCCCCGCCGCGTTGTCGGGAAAAGTTACGAATGCCGACGCATGATCGATCGGCGCCGGCCAGTCGTTGCCGGTCACGTTCCAGTAGAACTCGTCGTGGTCGTCGAAGAAGCGCGTGCCATTGCGCACCGTGTAGGTGATCACCACGCGTTTGGACGTGTCGGTCGCCCCGGGAATGTAGATCTTCCAGTCGCGATATCCGCGCGCTGTGCTGCTCTCCACCTTCAGAGCGTGCCCCTCGCCGTCTTTCACGCCGACCAGGTCAACGAACAGCGTGTAGTTGGCGCCGCGCGGCCCGGGATACTCGATCGGAATCGTGCGATGGATCCCGTGCCACTCGCCGATGAACACCAGCCCGATGTTCTCTTCCACCAGCGCGCTGCCATCGTCATGCACGCGGATGGCGGAGTGAAACGCCGCGATGCGCCAGGACTTGGCTTGGGCAGGGAGCGTGGACAGGAGAAGAAGAAGCAGGAAGACGCCGAATGGCCTTGGTTTCAGGTTCCGGGCGAAGCGAGGGACCCATCCAGCTACCCAGCTCCTCAGTAGCGGTATGGGTCCCTCACTGCGCTCGGGATGTGAAAGGCGAACCAAGCTTCAAAGCCAGCAGCCAGCAGCGCTGTTCAAAACTTCACCTGCGGAGTCTGCCGGTCCGCCGGGCTGTCCATCTCGAAGAACTGCCGCTGCGTGAAACCGAACATGCGCGCGATCAGGTTGGAAGGGAACGACTGAATACGCGTGTTCAAATCGCGCACCACCGCGTTGTAGTAGCGTCGCGAGTTCTGGATCGAATCCTCCACCTCGCCCAGCGACGCTTGCAGCGACGTGAACTGCTCGCTCGCCCGCAGTTGCGGATAATTCTCCGCCACCGCAAACAGCCCGCGCAGCGCCGTGGTCAGCTGGCTCTCCGCCTGCGCCCTCTCGGCCGGCCCGGTGGCCTGCATCGCCGCCGACCGGTACTTGGCAATGTTCTCGAACGTGCCTTTTTCGTGCGCCGCGTAGCCTTTGACCGTCTCCACCAGGTTGGGGATCAGGTCGTGCCGCCGCTTCAGTTGCACATCAATGTCTGACCACGACGAATCCGCCCGCACGCGCAACTGCACCAGCCCGTTGTACACCGAGATCACGAACACGATGGCGACAACGATGACGCCCAGCAGAATCCAGAAGCCCATCGGCTCCTCCTCAGTCTTCCCCGGCTTGGCGCGAAGCTAACACACGCGCCGGGGCCGGGCAAATCACGCCCTCAAGTTCATGATTCCAATCAGAGCCGGGAAGGAGGGGTATATGTTGCCGCACGGAGAATGTTGGCGGATGGCGCCCCGCGCTCGCGCCGCCGATTGCGCGGCGCTAACGTGGGGAAGCGGGCGCAACTGGCGAAGCCGGCGGCATTCGGGCCGTTCAACGTCGGGCAAAAAAGAGGCGGGCCTTGGCCCGGCGAGGTTGACAGTCCGGCTTGCGCTGTCGCACATTGCGCGCACCCATGTCTTCAACAACGGGCGCCGCCGCCGAGCCGGTCATCGAAGCGCAACCCGCGAGTTTTCTCGATCGCCGCTTCGAATTTCGCGCGCGCGGCGCGCGCCTCGGCGCCGAGATCATCGCCGGCGCAACCACGTTCGTCACCGCCGCCTACCTGACGGTGGTGGTCCCGAACATCCTGGCCTCGGGCGGCATGGATCGCGCCGCGGTCACCACGTCGGTGATTGTGATGTTCGTGCTGGGCACGTTGTTCATGGCGCTCTACGCCAACCTGCCCTTCGTCGTGGGGCCGGGGATCGGGGGCTCGGCGCTGGTTGCCACCGTGCTCGCCTCGACCGAAGGCATACCGTGGCAGACGGGCATGGCCATCGCCTTCTGGTCGGGCGTGCTGTTTTTCGTGCTCACGCTGCTCGGCATGCGCGAGGTCGTGGTGCGCATTGTGCCGGTTCCGGTCAAGATGGCGCTTTCGCCGGCCATCGGGCTGTTCATCGCGCTGCTGGGCTTCCGCAACGGCGGGCTGGTGGTCGCCAACGCCGGCATCAACGCGCTTACGCTGGGCAACCTGGCTGCGCCCGGAGCGCTGGTGGCCCTGATCGGACTCGCCGCCGCGGTCGCGCTCTACGCGCGCAAGGTCCCGGGCGGAATCCTGATCGCGATGCTGATCGCGACCCTCGCCGGCATTCCGCTCGGCGTGACGAAGTTGCCGCCATCGCTGTTTGGCCTGCCGCACTCGGTGGGCGCGGTCGCGTTCCAGCTGGATTTCCTGGCGGCGCTGCGGCCGTCGCTGCTGCCGTATCTGTTCGCGTTCTTCGCGGCCGAGTTTTTTTCCACGATGGGCACCACGCTCGCCGTGGGCGCGGCCGCGGGACTGGTCGACGAGCGCGGCAACATGCCGCGCATCAACGGCCCGTTCGTGGTGGATTCCTGCGCCGCCAGCATCGGCCCGTTCTTCGGCGTGCCCTCGATGACCGCGCTCATCGAATCGGCCGCCGGGGCCGAAGCCGGAGGACGCACCGGCTTCACCAGCGTGGTCACCGCGGCGCTGTTCGCGCTCAGCCTGCTGTTCGCGCCGGTGATCCTGATGGTGCCCAAGGAAGCCACCGCCGCCGCGCTCATCCTGGTGGGCCTGGCGATGTTCACCAACCTGCGAAAAATTGATCTCGCGCGCTTCACCGGCGCGTTTCCCGCGGTCCTCACCGTTCTGGTCACGCTCGTCGCCAACAACTTCGGGACCGGAATCGCGGCGGGAATTCTCAGCTACGTTTTCATCCACGTGCTCGCGGGCAAAGCGCGCGAATTGCCGCTCGGGCTTTACCTGCTCACCCTTCCGCTGCTCTACTTCTTCTGGACGATGGGAACGCGCCACTGAAGATGACGGACTCGAGCGAACCCGAGCTTCGCCTGCGCGCCATTCGCGCCGCGCAAGGCAAAGCGCCCTTCGACCTGCTGATCACGAACGGCATGTTGGTCGACGTCGCGACGTCGGAGCTGCGCCAAGCCGATGTCGGGATCGTCGGCAACCTGATCGCCAGCGTGCATGCGCGCGGCGCGCGACGCGATTCCGCTGAGCACTGCGACGCGAGCGGCTGCTGGATCGCGCCCGGCTTCATCGACGCGCACGTCCACTTCGAAAGCTCGCACATGACGCCAACGAACTACGCCAGCGTTGTCGTTCCGCAGGGGACCACGACCATCTTCTGCGACCCGCACGAGCTGGGAAACGCGCTCGGCCTCGCCGGCGTCCGCTGGGCGATCGAAGCCAGCCGCGGATTGCCGCTGCGCTTTATCGCCGCCGCGCCATCGTGCGTGCCTTCCGCGCCAGGGCTGGAAACGTCAGGCGCGGAATTTGGCGGCGATGAGATGCGCGAGATGCTTTCCTGGCCCGAAGTCGCCGGCGTTGCCGAGATGATGGACATGAACGGCGTTTTGGGCGAGAGCCGCCGCGCGATGGAGGTCCTCGCCGCAGGCCGCGAATCGGGCAAGCTGATCGAAGGCCACGCGCGCGGGCTCAGCGGCGAACGTCTACAGGCGTATGCCGCAGCAGGCGTGAGCAGCGACCACGAGATCATGTCGGCCGAAGACGGCATCGAGAAGCTGCGCGCCGGACTGTTCGTGGAGCTGCGCGGCTCGCACGACTACGTGCTTCCGCCGTTCGTCGAGGCGCTGAAGCGCCTGCCGCAGATTCCCTCCACGCTCGCCATCTGCACCGACGACGTTCCGCCCGACCAGCTGGTGGAGCGCGGCGGAATGTGCGACGTGCTGCGCCGCCTGGTCCGCTACGGCCTTGATCCTGTTCAGGCGATCCGCTGCGCCACGCTCAACGCCGCGACGCGCCTGCGCCGCGGCGACCTAGGACTCATTGCCGCAGGACGCATCGCCGACATCGTGGTGCTCAGCGACCTGCGCGAGGTCACGGCGAACAGCGTGGTCGTTTCCGGCCGTGTCGTCGCACGCGGCGGACGAATGCTCGCGGCGCCTGCGCCGGCAAAAGCGCCCGCGCTGCCGCAAGGCCCGCTTCCGCTCGGGCCTTACACCGATGACGACTTCCGCGTGGCCGTTCCTGGCGCGCGCTCAGGACGGGCCCGCATCGTCGCCATCAAGGGCGCGCGCTTTACCTCGATCAGCCAGGTTGAAGTGGAAATCACCCATGGTTTCGCCGTGGTTCCTTCCGGGTTCTCGGTGATCTTCGTGCAGCATCGTCACGGACGCCACGAGCAAGGCCCGCAGCGCGCGCTCCTGGAAGATTGGGGCGAGTTGCGCGGCGCCGTGGCGACCACCTACTCGCACGACTCGCACAACCTCGTCGTGCTCGGACGCGACCCGCGCGACATGCGCATCGCCGCCGAAGCGCTCATCGCTTCCGGCGGCGGAATGGCCGTGGCGAAGGAAGGGAAGATGATCGCCAAGGTCGATCTTCCGCTCGCGGGAATGCTCTCCGAAGCGCCGCCGCAGGAGCTTGCGCGCGCCTTTGCCCGCGTGCGCGAAGCCGCGGGCGAAGTGATCGAGTGGCAACCGCCGTATCGCGTCTTCAAGGCGATTGAAGGCACGGCGCTGGCATGCAATCCAGGTCCGCATCTGACCGACCTCGGCATTGCCGACGGGACCTCGCACCAGATGCTGCGCGCGACCGCCGCTGAGGCATAGGCGAAGCGCCTTAGTCCACCCACGTTGGCGCCAGCGGCTGGTCCGGTTTTTAACTTCCAGTTGACATGGGATTGCGAGCGGGCGTATAAACCGGGCCATTTCTGAAACGTTTCAAATTCGGCCCGCATGGCGGTACTCAACCGGCGGCGGCCGATCGGAACCCGGCCTTGGCTAGGGGCCGTGCTCCGGCACGGCGGAGGAGATGGCGATGAAGCGCACTTGCTCGGCATTCGCACTGTCGTTCCTGATCTGCACATTGATGACCGGAGTGGCGGCGGCCCAAGCCGTAGGTTCGTTCTCCGGTGAGGTGACCGACGCAACCGGGGCGGACATTCCCAACGCCACTGTGACCGCCACCAACCAGGGCACCAACCAGCAGCGCACGGCGACCACCGACGCCTCCGGGCGATACGTAATTGTGCAGCTGCCGGTCGGCACGTACACCATCTCGGCGAGCGCAGCCGGGTTCAAGACGGTGCAGAACCGCGACGTGAACCTGGAAGTGCAGCAGAACCGTTCGATTGACTTCCGGATGCAGCCTTCGGCGGTGACGACTGAAGTCGTGGTCTCGAGCCAGGTGGCGCAGGTCGAAGTGCAGAAGAACGACGCCACGCTGGGGCAGACGATCCACGCCGAGCAGGTATCGGAGCTGCCGCTGAACGGGCGCAACTTCGTGCAACTGGCCTTACTCGGTCCGGGGACGACGCAGGGACGCGCGGCAACCTTCCTGAATCAGGGCGCGAGCAGCGAAGTGAGCTTCCGCGGCTCGATGGCGCTCTCGGCGCAGGGCATGCGCGAGAACTCCAACGACTGGCTGTACGACGGAATCGACAACAACGAGCTGACGGCGGGCGGCATCGGGCTGCTGCCGTCGGTGGACGCGATCCATGAGTTCCGGGTGCTCACTTACAACTATTCGGCGCAGTACGGCAGCCGCGGCGGCACGACGGTGATCGTGAGCAGCAAGTCTGGCAGCAACAAGTTCCATGGCAGCGTGTACGAGTTCCTGCGCAACGACAAGCTCGACGCGCACAACTACTTCGACCGCAGCGCCACCAAGGCAAAGTACCGGCAGAACGAATACGGCTTCTCGCTGGGCGGGCCGATCCGGAAGGACAAGACGTTCTTCTTCGGCGACTACCAGGTGAACAGCATTCGCCAGGGCCTGACGATCACCAGCACGGTGCCGACAGCGCTGATGAAGCAGGGCATCTTCACCGAGTCGTTCCCCGGTGCGCCCTCGGTCGACATCTACGACGGGCGCGTGGCGGGCCGGCCGATTTTCCCCGGCCGCATCATCCCGCTGGCGCAGCAGGACCCGATCGGACGCGCCATCGTCAACCTTTATCCGGATCCAACTTTCACTGACCGGCTGGGCGGCAACTACGTGGCCAGCCCGGTGAAGCGGCTCGATGACTACGCGTGGAACGCGCGCATTGACCACACCTTCAACGCCAACGACCGAATTTTTGCGCGCTTTACGTGGGACAACGCCAAGCAGTTCACGCCGTCCGGGCTGCCCGATTTCGGCGCGGCGTCGGCGTTCGCCAGCAACCAGACGTTCACCACGCACGCGCGCAACACGGGCATTTCGGAAACGCACATCTTTTCGCCGACGATGATCAACACCTTCACCGCCGGCTACAACCGGGTGTTCAACTACATCACCTCGTTCGGCTACGGCTCCAACATGTCGCAGAAGCTGGGAATTCCTGGCGCGAACCTGGGCACGATCGAAACTTCTTCGATGACCCAGATCAGCATTACCGGCTTCAATCCGGTGGGCGACCGGCAGTTCTCGCCGTTCCAGGGCGGCACGAACATCTATCACTACAGCGACACGCTCGACATCGTGCACGGCAGCCACAACATGCACGCGGGCTTCGTGTTCCGCGCGATGCAGGAGAACACGCTGGGTGATAACGCGTTCGCCGGCGCATTCACGTTCGATCGTCTGTTCACCGCGCAGCTGAACGGCACGACGCTGAACGGCGCGACGGGCAACGCCATCGCCAGCCTGCTGATCGGGTTGCCGACTTCGGGCTCGCGCAACGACGAGTTGAATGGTTTCAAACGCGGACGCCGCTGGAAGGAATACCGCGGCTTCTTCCAGGATGACTGGAACGTGCGCTCGGGCCTGACGCTGAACCTGGGCATGGCGTACGACCTGACGACGCCGATGTCGGAGTCGGCGAACCGCTTCAGCAGCTTCGATCCGAAAACCAACACGGTGTTTGTGGCCGGACAAGGCAACACCCCCGACACCATCGGCGTGCACACCGACATCACCGGCCTGGAGCCGCGCTTCGGCTTCGCCTGGACGCCGTGGCCGAACGGCAAGACGGTCGTCCGCGGCGGATTCGGGTTGTTCCACGATGTCTCATCGCAGGGCGGCACGCAGGGCCCATACACGAATCCGCCTTACGCAAACTTTTTTTCGTTCGCAACCAACAACATCACGCCGGTGCGGACGCTGGCGACAGGCTTCCCGCCGAACCAGACGCCGACCGATCCGGCCAACTACCACGGCGCGTGGCGTTCGTGGGACCCGAAATTCGAGATGGGCCTGATCCGGCAGTGGAACCTGAACATCCAGCGGGAGCTGCCCTACTCGACGGTGGTGACGGTGGCGTACGCGGGCACGTACGGCACGCGGCTGATGCAGAAGAGCTTCGACTTCAACTCGACGAAGCTCGGGTCGGGCAACAACAACGCCACGCGCGCGTTCCCGAACTACGGATCGGTGTTCGTGACCGACAGTCACGGCTGGCTGCGCTACGACTCGCTCCAGATCAAGGCGGAGCGGCGGGCCGCGAAGGGCCTGTACCTGCTCGGCTCCTACACCTGGAGCAAGGCGCTGAGCAACGGACTGCGGCAGGAGATCACCGGCGATCCGGGCGTGGACTTCTATCCGTTGCTGCCCTCCGACGCTGACAAGGGTTACGCAGGCACGGACCAGCGGCATGCGTTGAAGGTAAGCGCACTGTACTCGCTGCCCTTCGGCAGGGGCCAGCGCTGGGGCAACAACATGGGCCGTATTCCCAACGCGGCGCTCGGCGGCTGGGAGGTGAACTGGATCGCGTTCTACTCGACCGGATTCCCGCTGGGCTTCACGACGGCGACGAACCAGTCGGGCACCAACCTGACGAATCGTCCGAACATGACGTGCAGCGGGAAGTTGAGCAGCGGACAGACGGTCACGAACTGGTTCGACAAGACGTGCTTCTCGGCGCCGGCGGCAGGGACGTTCGGCAATGCACCGCGCTCGCCCGAGATCTACGGTCCGAACCAGACGAACTTCGACGTTTCGCTCTACAAGAACTTCCCGGTGACGGAAAGCAGCCGGGTGCAGTTCCGCTCGGAGTTTTTCAACATCTTCAACCATCCGCAGTTCTCAACCCCGAACACCGCGCTCGGCAACGCGCTGTTCGGGCAGATCACGGCCACGTCACATGCGAACCGCCAGATCCAGTTTGCGCTGAAGTACGTGTTCTAACGACGACGCACGCGGAGGGCGGAACGCCATGGAGAAGCAGGGGAGCAAAGGGGAGAGCCGCACCCGGCGAGAGTTCCTGACGGCCACGTCAGGCGCGGTGCTGGGTGGAGTTTTGGCGGGCGCGCTGCCGTCGGCGGTAGAAGGGATGGCAGCAGCGCCTGCCGGGGGGCCGCGGCGGATCATTTTCGACACCGACCCCGGCGTGGACGATGCGCTCGCCCTGTGGCTGGCGCTGCGCTCGCCGGAAATTCAGGTGCTGGGGGTGACGCCCGTGGCCGGCAACGTGCCGCTGGACTTCACGCTGCCCAACGCACTGCGCCTGGTGGAGATTGCCGGACGCACCGACATTCCCGTCGCGGCCGGCGCGGCCAAGCCGCTCACGCGCAAGCTGGTCACCGCCGCCTACGCGCACGGCGACAACGGGCTGGGGGGCGTGCCTTTTCCCGAGCCGAAGATCAAGCCGGTAAAGGAGACCGCGTCGCAGCTTATACGGCGCGTGGTGCGCGCGAATCACGGCGAGATCACGATCGTTGCGGTTGGCCCGCTGACCAACCTGGCGATGGCTTTCCGCGAAGACCCCGCGCTGCCCAAGATGGTGCAGAGCATCGTGCTGATGGGCGGCTCGCTCTCGCGCGGAAACGTGACGCCTGCGGCCGAGTTCAACATCTACGTTGATCCGGAGGCGGCGCAGGAGGTGTTTCACGCCGGGGCGCCGATCGTGATGGTCGGCCTCGACGTGACGCGCAAGGCGCAACTGCGCGAAGAGCACATCCAGCGGCTCGAGGCCGGGCCGGACGCGGTGAGCCAGTCGGCGGGCAAGATCATGCGGGCGACGTGGGACCGCATGCATCGCAGCGGCTTTGCCGGAGCGGGCGGGCCGACCATGCACGATTCGGTAGCGGTGGCGACGTTCCTCGATCCCACCATCTGCAAACTGCAGGACTATTACGTGGAAGTAGAGACGGCGGGCGAGTTCACCGCCGGCGAGACGCTCGGCTACTCGCGTGCGCCCATCCGGCGCTCGGCGCCGGGTGCGGAGGGCAGCGCGAAACCCGAGCTGGCGGAGTTCAAGCCCAACGCCAAAGTAGCGGTCGATATCGATACGGAAAAGTTTCTCGAGTTGCTGGTGGGCAGAGTATCGTCGGGCGCCCGGGGGTAGAGACAGTGCCGTTACCTTACGTTCACGCCGCACAGAACGCGGCGTGAACGTGGGGCGCCAAGCCGCGCGAACGTGGAGCACCAAAGCGGGAGGGGAACCAACATGTGGTCACCGGCGACGTTCAATGTGGCGCTCATCATGACCATCTTCAGCGCCGTTTTCTGGGGGTCGTGGGCGAACACATACAAAGGCACGAAGAACTATTCGTTCGATCTCTTCTACTGGGACTACATCATCGGCGTGCTGCTGTGCAGCCTGGGCTTCGCGCTGACGCTGGGCAGCAATGGCGCGACCGGCGAGCCGTTTTTGCAGAACCTGGGAAACGCCGATACCTCGAACATCGTGATGGCGATGATCGCGGGCTTCATCTTCAACATCGCCAATCTGCTGCTGGTGGCCGGCATTGCCATTGCCGGACTGGCGATCGCGTTTCCGATCGCGATCGGTATCGCTGTCGTGGAGGGCGTGCTGCTCAGCTACGCGCTGCAACCGAAGGGCAACATCGGGTTTCTCGCGCTGGGGCTCGGGCTGGCGATCGCCGCCATTCTGTTTGATGCGGCCGCATACAAACGGCTGAACAGCGCCGCCGGCGGGTTGTCGAAGAAGGGCGTGGTGGTCAACATCATCTCCGGGCTGCTGATGGGCGCGTTCGCGCCGTTCGTGACGCGCTCGCTGACGTCAGGACACACGCTGACGCCTTACACGGTTTCCGTCCTGTTTGCGCTGGGCGCGTTCCTGTGCTGCTTCGTGGTGAACACGTACTTCATGCGGCATCCGCTGGTGGGCGAGCCGGTGTCGTTTGCCGGCTACTTCAAGGCGAGTCCGAAGGACCACCTGCTGGGCGTGCTGGGCGGCATCGTGTGGGGGCTGGGCGGTTCGTTCAACTTCATTGCCGCGGGATTTGTCGGCGTGCCCATCTCGTACGCCATCGGGCAGTCGGCGCCGATGATTGCCGCGCTGTGGGGCGTGGTGGTGTGGAAGGAATTCGCGGGCGCCGACCGCAAGGCGTGGACGTACCTGTCACTGATGTTCCTGTTCTATCTGTCGGCCGTGGGCGCGATCGCGCTGGCCTACAACGCATGAGGAGAAAAACCATTCAACCCATGAAGAGGACCCTTCTTGCCGTGCTGCTTCTCGCGCTGGCGGCGTGCGCCGCCGCGCAGGAGAAGCGCTACGTGATCATCGACCAGGATGCCGCCGGACCGGGCGGGACCGATCAGCAGTCGATCCTGGTTTTCCTGCAGGCGCCGAACGTGGAAGTGCTGGGCATCACGGTGGTGACCGGCGACGCTTGGCGCGACGAAGAAGCCGCGCACACGCTGCGCACGCTGGAGCTGGTCGGACGCACGGATGTACCCGTGCTGCTGGGCGCGGCGTACCCGCTGGTGCGTACGCAGAAGGGAACCGAGCTGTGGGAGCAGCTCTACGGCAAGGTGGTTTACAAGGGGGCGTGGGGGCCGCGCGGCAACCATCCGCCGTTTGAGGTGCCGCCCCTGCGCGAAGGCAATCCGACCACCAAGGTCGCCGACGAAGACGCGGCGCACTTCATGGTGCGCATGGTGCGCAAGTATCCGCACCAGGTGACGATCTACGCCGGCGGGCCGATGACGAACCTGGCGCTGGCGCTGGCGCTCGATCCGCAATTCGCTGAATTGACCAAAGGGCTCATCTTCATGGGCGGCGCCATCGCGCCGAAGACGGATGTCGCCGAGTTCGCCACCAATCCGCGGCACGAGTTCAACCTGTGGTTCGATCCGGAAGCGACGCACATCGTGTTGCGCGCCAAGTGGCCGAGCATCGTGTGCACCACGGTGGACGTCTCGCTGCAGACGAAGATGAGCGAGGAGATGCTGGCGGAGATCGTGAAATCGCAGAACCCGACGGCGCAGTACATGTGGCGCTACTCGCGCGCGGGACGCGGGCCGCTGTGGGACGAACTGGCGGCGGCGGCGTGGCTCGAGCCCTCGCTGATCACGCGCGAGGTCCCGTACTACATGGACGTGAACCTGGACCGAGGCGCCGCGTACGGCGATTTGGTGACATGGAACGACAGGGTGAAGCCGGGACTGGACTATCCCGTTGTCCACACGCAGATGGATGTGGACATGGATAAGTTCGGAAAGTGGTTTGTGCAGCACATGTCAGCGCCGACACCAAAGTCGAAGAACGCGCTGGTGTTCAACCAGCCGCCGCCGCAACCGCCAGCGCCACCGGCGCCGGCTCCGAAATAAGCGGGCGGACGCAGCGGGCGCAAGAACGCAAGGGGGCTATCGTGGCGAACATCGTGGTAGTGGGCAGCCTGAACATGGATGTGGTGGCCGTGGCGCCGCGCATTCCGGTGACCGGTGAAACCATCATCGGCAACAAGTACTTCACCGAGCCGGGCGGCAAGGGAGCGAACCAGGCTTATGCCGCCGCGCAACTGGGCGGCAAGGTGGCCATGCTGGGGCGCATCGGCGACGACGAGTTCGGCCAGGAGATGAAGCACAACCTGGAGAAGGTCGGCTGCGATGCCAGCGGCATCAAGATCGTGCCCGGCACCAGCGGCGTGGCGCTCATTTTCGTGGCCGAGACGGGGCAAAATTCGATCATTGTCGTCCCCGGCGCGAACGACGAGTTTGGCCCGCACCACGTGAAGGACGACGCCAACGGCTTCCGCGGCGTCAAGGTCGTGCTGCTCCAGCTGGAAAACCCCACCGAAACGGTGCTGGCCGCGGCGCAACTGGCGCAGAAGGCGGGGGCAACCGTGATCCTCGACCCCGCGCCCGCGCCGGCGAAACCGCTGCCGAAGGAGCTGTTCCAGGCGTGCACCATCATTACGCCAAATGAAACGGAGGCCGCGATTCTTGCCGGACTTCCGCCCAGCCGGCTCACGCCGCAGCAGGCGGTGCAGGTGGCGCGCAAGCTTCAAGACCAGGGCGCCGGCACCGTTGTGGTGAAACTCGGCGATCAGGGATGCGTCGTGGTGGACAAGCAGGGCGCAACGCTGATCGCCGCACCGCGGGTGGATGCCAAGGACACGACCGCCGCCGGCGACAACTTCAATGGCGCGCTCGCCGTCGGCCTCAGCGAGGGCCTGTCACTGCGCGATGCCGCGCGCTTCGCCAACAACGCCGCCGCCCTCTCGGTGACGCGGCTGGGGACGCAGATTGCCGTGCCGTCGCGCGCGGAAGTGGAGGAGTTCGCCGCGAAGAACGAAGGCGCGCTGGCGGCGACGTCACTGTAGAGCAGTGAACAGTGAATAGTGGAAAGTGGACAGTGAACGCGAGGTGAGCACGACCTCCGTCCATTGACTATGGCTATCCACCGCTCCTGGCGCGTCGCGGCGGCGTCTTGCAGGCGGCCACTGACTGCCGGATCTTCAACTCCGTAGTGAGCACGGCGTGCTGCCACGGGCCGTCGTATCCCTGCACGCGTTTCAGCAGCATGCCCGCGCCCTTTGCGCCCATCTGGTAGCCGGGCTGCGCCACGGTGGTCAGCGCCGGGTGGATGAACTCGGCGAATTCCTGGTCGTCGAAGCCGACAATGGAAACATCGTCGGGGCAGTGCAGTCCGGCCTCGCGCAGGGCGGTCAGCATGCCGAGCGCGATCAGGTCGTTGCTGGCGAACAGGGCCGTGGGCCGCGGACGCAGTTGCAGCAGCGTGCGCGTCTTCTCGTAGCCGCTCAGGCGGTCGAAGCGGCCTTCCTGGATGTACTCGGGATCGACTTCCACGCGCGCCCGGGCGAGGGCCGCGCGAAATCCTTCCAGCCGCGCCTTGGCGTTGGTGAGCTGAAGGTTGCCGGTGATGGCGGCAATGTGACGGTGCCCCATCTCGAGCAGATAGTTGGTGGCGGCGGTGGCGCCGGCCACGTTGTCGACCGTGACTGTGTCTCCCTCCCAGCGCGGTGGGCGGCGGTCGAGGCAGACAATCGGCGTGCCGCGCGGCAGGTCGGACCTGGGATTGATCTGGCTGTTCACCGAGGGGATCAGGATGAGCCCGGCCATGCGATACGAGCGCAGCTCGTGCAGGTAGGCGCGCTCCTTGGCGGGATCGTTGTCGGTGTTGCACAGCATGAGCTCGTACGAGTTCTGGTAGGCCACGTCTTCAGCGCCGCGCACGACGGCAGGGAAGAATGGGTTGGTGATGTCGGGAATGATCATGCCCAGGATGCTGGTCTTGTTCCGGCGGAGGCCGCGGGCCAGTTCGCTGGGCTGATAGCCTAGCTCCTCGATTGCGTCGAGCACGCGGCGGCGAAGCTTGTCGCGCACCGGCGCGTTTTCATTGATGACGTGCGAGACGGTGCCGATGGAGACACCCGCGCGCCTGGCAATGTCGCGCATGGTGATGGCCGTCGCGGCGGATTTTTGCTTTCTTGACGTCACCGGAGCGAAGGTCTGCTTGAAACGATTCAGACGCACACCTTATATCGTGAATGCCCCCGTGGCAAAACGAAAGTGAGGGATGGCGTATGGTGGCAGATGCCAGCTTCAAGGTAGCGAAATGAGGGTTTGGCTTTGAGCACACTTTCATCGTCGAAGAGGTCGTGAATGTCGAGGTCGGACGGCTCGCGAAAGCCGCAAAGAGCGGGGCCCAAACGCTGATTCGCTCATTGCGCCAGAACAAGTTCGCCGGCGGGCATTCGCAGGCCACCACCGCGCGAACATGGGCGTTGGCGACCCGTACTACCGCTACGGCCTGTCGTTCACGCGCGCCATCCGCATCCCGTGACGTACGGCAAAAGGTTGCTGAGCAGCGGCTTGCTTTCTTTTCTCTCCCCGAAGAAACTCTATCCCGCAGGTTGACTGGCAAGGGCAGCGGGGACGCGTGGAGCAACTCACAAAACTGCGGCAGCACCTTCTAACCGGCGTCTCGTACGCCATCCCTTTCATTGCCTGCGGCGGCGTGCTCACTGCCGCGGCCATCGCCTTTGCTCCCATGACGGCGCAGGGCCCGGACCTTTCCAACGCGCCGGCGCTGCAACTGATCCTGAACATCGGGGCGGCCGCGTTTTCGCTGATGCTGCCGGTGCTGGCCGGCTACATCGCCTATTCGATCGCCGGAAAGCCCGGCCTGGTGCCGGGATTCGTGGGCGGCCATCTCTCCGGGCAGGTGAAGGCGGGTTTTCTCGGCGCACTGCTGGCCGGGCTGCTCGCCGGATACGTGGTCGAACTCATCAAGAAGGCGCCGGTTTCAAAATACCTGCGGCCGATCATGCCCATCCTGGTGATCCCGATCGCGGCGTCGCTCATCATGGGCATGGTCATGATCAAGCTGCTGGGCGCGCCCATCGCGGCGCTGATGACGGCGGCCGGCCTCTTCCTGAAGAGCATGAGCGCGGGAAACAGCGCGCTGCTGGGCGCGATCCTGGGCGCGATGATCGCCTTCGACATGGGCGGCCCGGTGAACAAGACGGCATTTTTCTTCGGAGCGGCGATGATTCAGCAGGGCGACTACCGCGTGATGGGCGCGTGCGCCGCCGCCATCTGCACGCCGCCGCTGGGCGTGGGCCTGGCGACGCTGATGAACCGCAAGCTCTGGACCGAGGATGAACGCGAGGCCGGCATGGCGGGCCTGGCGATGGGAATGATCGGCATCACCGAGGGCGCGATTCCGTTCGCGGCATCCGATCCGCTGCGAGTGATTCCATGCATCGTGCTCGGCTCCATGACGGCGTCGGTGATCGCGATGCTCACCGGCGTCGGGGACCACGCGCCGCACGGCGGACCGATCGTGCTTCCCGTGGTCGAGCATCGGCTGGCGTACATCGCCGCGATCGCGGCGGGCACGCTGGTGACCGCCGTTGCCATCGACGCATGGAAGGCCTACCAGCGGCCAAAACCGGCAGCGGCGATGAAAAGGAGTGCAGGGTGAAGATCGTGGCGGTCACGGCGTGTCCCACCGGGATTGCGCACACCTACATGGCGGCGGAGCAACTGGAAAAGACCGCCCGGGCGCTGGGGCATGAAATCAAGGTCGAGACCCAGGGCGCGATGGGAATTGAGAACGAACTCTCGGAGAGCGACATCGGCAGCGCGCAGGCGGCGATTCTCGCGACCGACATCGAAATCGAGAAGGGCGACCGGTTTCAGTCCCTGAAGACCGTGCGCGTGCCGGTGCAGGAAGCGATCAAGAACCCGCACGGCGTCTTCCAGCGGGTGCAGGGCTGACGATGGCATCGAAGGCCAGCGCCGGGCTGGAGCTGAGGTTCACCTGCCGGTTGCAAGCCGGGGTGCACGCGCGTCCCGCCAGCGCGCTGGCTGAGTTTGCCGCGAGATTTTCGTCTGAGTGCGTGATTACAAACCTGCGAACGGGCGCGCAGGCGAACGCGAAAAGCGTGCTCTCCATCATCGGCGCCGATATCAGAGATGGTGACGAGTGCAGCGTGCGTATCACGGGGCTCGATGAGGCCGAGTTCCAGGCAGCGCTGCGGCGATTCGTTGATCACGACCTGGGGCAACGCGAGCGGGCGGCGCTGCCTTCGAGCGAGCCCAAGACAAAGGTCGGCGGCAGATTGCCGCGGGCGCTGCGCGACGCAGGCGTGGTTTGCTATGCCGGAATTCCCGTCAGCGGCGGCATCGCGCAAGGCGCGGTGATGGTGGCCGGCGGCATCGCGCTGCCACGCGGACCTGGCCCAGCCGGACCCACGGACGCCAAGCGGGAGCTGGCGAAGTTCGAGCACGCGCTTCAGGCTGCGCGCGCGAGGATCCGGCAGATGCTTGCTCGCGAGAGCGCGCCGGCTGCGAGCGGCATCCTGCGCGCCCATCTCGCCCTGGTGAACGATGTTTCGCTCACCGAGAGCGTGAGCCAGCGCATTGCAAGCGGCGCTTCAGCCGGGCAGGCGATTGCCGACGCCGGCGAGTTCTTCGCGGGAATGCTGAGCAGATCGGAGAGCGCCTACGTTCGCGAGCGCGCCATTGATGTGCAGGAGGTCTGCCAGCAGCTGCTCGCCGATATCCTCGGCCCGGACTTCCACGCCGCGGCCATGGAGCTCGGTCCGGCTTCGGTCGTCGTGAGCCGTGCGCTGGCGCCGCAGCAGTTGCTGGCGCTCGATCGCGGACGGCTCGCCGCCCTGGTGCTCGAGGCGGAAGGCGCCACGTCGCACACGGCGATATTGGCCCGCTCGCTGGGCATTCCCGCCATTGTGCGGGTGAAGGGCGCGTCGCAGGTCCTCAAAGCAGGGCAGCAGGTGATTGTCGACGCGAACCGCGGCATCGTGGTGCCCGAGCGCACGCCCGCGGTGGAGCGCTTCTACGAGCGCGAAATCAGCGTGCTGGCGCGGCGAAAAGCGGTGCTGGAGCGCAGCGCGGCTGCGCCCGCCGTGACGACGGACGGCGTGAGGATCGAAGTCGCCGCCAACATCACGTCCGCCGCGGAAGCCGTGGCAGCCTTCCAGGCCGGAGCCGATTCGGTCGGCGTGTTTCGCACGGAGATGCTCTTCGTCGGGCGCGATGAGTTACCGGGCGAAGAGGAGCAGTTTGCGGCGTACGCCGCGGCCGCGCGGGCAGGTGCGGGGCGGCCGGTCATCATCCGCACGCTCGACATCGGCGGCGACAAGCCGGTGCCCAGCCTGAACCTGCCGCCGGAAGCGAACCCGTTTCTCGGTTTCCGCGGCGTGCGCATTTATCCCGAGCACGAGGCGCTCATTCGCCGGCAGGTGCGCGCGTTGCTGCGGGCGTCGGCGGTGGGCCGCGTGCAGATGATGGCGCCAATGGTTTCGTCTGCCGCCGAGGTGCGATGGATGAAAGCGCTGGTGGCTGACGTCCAGAAGCAATTGCAGGACGAAGGCGTCGCGTACGATCCGGCAATGCCGGCCGGCATCATGCTGGAAGTGCCCGCGGCGGCGTTTCTGCTCGACGAGCTCGGCCGCGAGGCCGACTTCTTCAGCCTGGGCACGAACGACCTGGCGCAGTATTTTTTTGCGGCCGATCGCGGCAATGCGAAAGTCAGCGGCATCGCGAGCGTTCAGCAGCCGGCCTTCCTGCGATTTCTCCAGCAGATTGCCGATGGCGTGAAGCGCCACGGCAAATGGATGGGCGTTTGCGGTGAAATGGCGGCCGATCCCGCGAACCTGCCGTTGCTGGTGGGTCTGGGACTGGACGAGATCAGCGCGCCGGCCTCCGAGATTCCATTGCTGAAGGAGCGAGTTCACCAGCTTTCGGCAGCGGACTGCAAGAGCGTTCTGGCGCGGGCGATTGCTTGCGCCGATGCTGAGCAGGTCAGCGAGCTGCTCGCGCAGGTTTCCGCCGGTGACCAGCGCCGGCCGCTGCTGGGTCAGGAGCTTGTGATCCTCAACAGCGAGGCCACGAGCAAGGAAGAAGTCATCCGCGAACTGGTCAGGGCGCTCTACGTCGCGGGCCGTACCGACGAGCCGGACGCGCTGGAAGACGCACTCTGGGCGCGGGAAGCGACCTACTCCACCGGCCTCGGCCACGGTTTTGCGATCCCGCACTGCAAAACCAACTCAGTTCGCTCGGGATCGATGTGCGTTTTGAAACTCAGCCAGCCGGTGAACTGGGGAACGACCGTGGACGATGCGCCGGTGAGCGTGGTCATCCTGCTGGCCTTGCGCGAAGCCGACGCCAACCGCCGCCACATGCAGGTGTTCTCGCAGCTGGCGCGGAGGCTGATGTCGGAAGAATTCCGCAACGGTTTGGCCGGTCTCGCGGAAGCCGGCGCCGTGGCCGCGTTTCTCAATCAGCAGTTGCAAGTCGAAGTCAGCTAGGCCTTCGGGGCCAGAAAATTTGCGACAAGGACCTCCTTTCATGAAAAGACTGTGGCTGCTGACGTCCTGCGCGCTTCTGTGTGCAGTGACCACCGCTGCTCAACAGAAAGCCCCGGCACAGAAGACTTTCCCTACAGCGGCCCCGTCTGGGAACAGCGCGGCCGCGGGCAAGAACCGCGCGCAGAATGGCGGGCCAGCATCCTTCGCGGACCTGAGCAAGACACCGACGCTGTACGCCGTCGCCTACGCGCACCTGGACACGCAGTGGCGCTGGGAGTATCCGCAGACGATCAGCGAGTACCTGCCGAAGACGATGCGCAGTAATTTCGCGCTCTTCGAGAAGTATCCGCACTACATCTTCAACTTTACCGGCGCGAACCGTTATCGGCTCATGAAGGAGTACTACCCGCAGGATTTCGCGCGGCTGAAGCAGTACGTCGCGGCGGGGCGCTGGTATCCGGCAGGATCGTCGATGGAAGAAGGCGACGTGAACGCGCCCAACGCCGAGTTCATCATCCGGCAGGTGCTTTACGGCAACAACTGGTTCCGGCGCGAGTTCGGCATCGCCAGCGCCGAGTTCATGCTGCCCGACTGCTTCGGGTTTCCGGCGTCGCTGCCCACCATCCTGACGCACGCCGGCGTGAAGGGCTTCTCCACGCAGAAGCTTTCGTCGAACTGGCAGCCGGCGCCGCACGTCGGCGGACCGGATTCGCCGGAGAAAAGTCCCGAGGGCATTCCGTTCAACGTGGGCCTGTGGGAGGGTCCGGACGGCACGCGCATTCTCGCCGCGTTGAATCCGCTCAGCTACACCAGCGAAGTTGACTACGACCTGAGCAAGACGCCGCCGGCAGCGCCGCCTCCGCCCGCCAATCCCCCTGCCAACTTCCGCCAGCGCACGCTGGAAGACTGGCCGAAGCGGCTGCAGATCAACGGGCAGCTCACCGGCATCTTCGCCGATTATCACTACGTTGGCACGGGCGACATTGGCGGCGCGCCGAGCGAGACATCGGTGAGGCTGATGGAGGCGATCCAGACGCGCAGCAAGGCTGTGCTTCCGGCGCTGCGCTTCAACTTCGTGCGCAACCAGCCGATCGATCCGCTGCCGCCGCCCGGCCCGCCGGTCACTGTTGGCGACGGTCCGGTCCGCGCCGTGTTTACCAAAGCCGACCAGATGTTCCTCGACATTTTGAAGTGCTGCTCGACAGACAAGATGCCGCGCTATAAGGGCGACCTGGAGCTGATCAATCACTCGGCCGGGTCGCTGACCTCGCAGGCGTACCACAAGCGCTGGAACCGCATGAACGAGGTGCTCGGCGACGCGGCCGAGAAGGCTTCGCTGGTGGCAGAGTGGCTGGGCGGCCGGCGCTATCCGCTGGAGCGGCTCAATAATGCCTGGACGCTGGTGATGGGCGGCCACTTCCACGACAACATGGCAGGCACGGCCACGCCCAAGGCATACGAGTTCACCTGGAACGACGACGTGCTCGCCCTCAACCAGTTCGCGAGCGTGCTGACGGATGCCACGCAGAGCGTGGCCTCGGCGCTCGACACTCAAGGGCCCGGCACGGCCCTTGTGGTCTACAACGCGCTCAACATTCCGCGTGAAGATGTTGTGGACGCGACGGTTTCGCTGCCGCATGCCAGCGCGGTGCGCGTCACTGGGCCGGATGGCAAGCCAGTCCCCGCGCAAGTGCTCAGCTCGAACGATACGTTTACGCGCATCCTCTTTATTGCTCGCGTGCCCTCGGTCGGCTACGCGGTTTACAACGTACAGCCGGGTGACGGCGGCGCTACCGAGGCGGCCCTGCACGCCACCGACTCGGCCCTTGAAAACGAGCGCTATGCCATCAAGCTCAATGAAGCCGGCGATGTGGCCAGCATCTTCGACAAGAAGTTGAAGCGCGAGCTGCTGGCTTCACCGCTGCGGCTCGCCATCTCCACGGACAACCCGCAGTTCTGGCCGGCGTGGAACATGGACTTTGAAGACGAGCAGCGCGCGCCGCGCGCCTACGTTGGCGGCCCTGCGAAGGTGCGCGTGGTGGAGAGCGGGCCGGTCCGCGTGGCGGTCCAGGTGACGCGCGACACGGAAGGCTCGCATTTCGAGCAGACGGTGCGCCTGTCAGCCGGGGACGCGGGGAGCCGTGTAGAGTTCGCGAATGCTATCGACTGGCTTACAAAAGGGGCGAACCTGAAAGCCACGTTCCCGCTCAGCGCCGTCAACAAGATGGCGACCTACAACTGGGACATCGGCACCATCCAGCGGCCGAACGCGGAGGAGCGGCAATTCGAGGTTGCGTCGCACCAGTGGATTGATCTCGCCGACCAAAGCGGTCAGTTCGGCGTGACCGTGCTCACCGATGCGAAGAACGGCTCCGACAAACCGAATGACAATACCCTGCGCCTCACGCTGGTGCGCACGCCCGGCACGCGGGGCTCCTACACCGACCAGGGCACGCAGGACCTGGGACATCACGAGTTCGTTTTCGGGCTCGCCGGGCACGATGGCAACTGGCAGAAAGCGGAAACGGACTGGCAAGCGTATCGGCTCAATCAGCCGCTGCTTGCGTTTGAAAGCGCCAGGCATCCGGGCGCACTCGGCAAAACATTTTCATTGCTGAAGCTGAGCAGCAGCCGCGTGCGCGTGATGGCGCTGAAGAAAGCGGAGCGGACAGACGAAACCATTGTGCGAGTCGTTGAAGTCGACGGCAAAGAACAGCGGAAGCTCCGCATCGCATTCCCGAAGGCAATCCAGGCGGCGCGGGAGGTGAATGGACAGGAGCAGGCGGTGGGGCCTGCGACCGTGGCAAACGGCGAGCTGATCACGCCGCTGAAGCCGTATCAGCCGCGCACGTTTGCGGTGAAGCTCGCCGCTGCGCCGGCTCGCGTTATGCCGCCGCGCTCGCAGCCGGTGGCGCTGGCGTATGACGTCTCTGTCGCCACGCACGACGGCCGCCCCACCGAGGGCTGTTTCGACTGCTCGCTCAATCGCCCGACGGCGAGCCAGGGAAAGTCGCTGCCCGCGGAGATGCTGCCGGCCACGATCGATCTGGGCGGCGTACGCTTTCGGCTCGCACCCGCTGGGACCCTGAACGCGGTCACAGCTCGCGGCCAGCAGATCAAGTTGCCGGCCGGCAACTTCAAGCGCGCAGTCCTGCTTGCGGCCGCCATGGGAGGCGACCAGCGCGCGACTGTGCGCGCGGGCGGACAACCGATCGAGTTGAACATTCAGGACTGGACCGGCTACATCGGCCAGTGGGACAACCGCGGCTGGGAGAGCAAAGACGAGAAAGTGTCGCTCCCCGGTACAAACAACGCGCAGACGGTACGCGCGCAGGTCTTCAACGGGGTGATTACGCCGGGGTTCATCAAGCCAGCGACGGTGGCGTGGTTCGCGTCGCATCGGCATGCCTCCGACGGCGCCAACGAGCCGTACCAGTACTCGTACCTGTTTGCCTATCCGATTGCGCTCCCTTCGGGCGCAACCACGCTGACGCTGCCCGACAACGAGCGCATACGCATCCTGGCGATCAGCGTCTCGGAGGAAGGCAGCGACCTCCGGCCGGCGCAGCCGTTGTATGACACGCTGGTGCGGGAAGGAGCGGCGCAGTAGCGTGGCGGCGCGTGGGCGCATTTTTTGCCGTAGGGCCCTGCTCGACGGAATCAAGGCCGGACACGCGTTTATCAAGACGCAGAGTCCCTCCGGCCCCAACGTATTGTTCACCGCCGCCGCTGGCGCGCAGTCCGCCATCATCGGAGACAACCTCCACACGCGCGCCGGCGACACGGTGGCGTTCACCGTCGAAGTGAAGGGCGGCGCCGGCACAAAAGTGGAGGTGATCCGCGACGGCAAGCCCGCGTCATTGCTGGAGCAGCCGCAGGTGAGCGCGGACAAAACCGCGCTGAAGTTCAGGGTCACGACCGACGGCGTGCGCCATTGGTATCGCGTCAACCTCCGCGCGGCGGACGGCAAGCTGCTGGTGCTGACGAATCCAATTTACGAGAACTTTGCGGAGTGAGGATCGGAGCGCTGGTGCCGGGAGGGGGAATCGAACCCCCAAGGGCCGAAGCCCGGCGGATTTTGAGTCCGCTGCGTCTGCCAGTTCCGCCATCCCGGCGCCAGAAAGGTCAGACTGCCATTCCAGTATTACACAGCGTCGGCCGCCTTCGCCGCGGCGGCCTTCACGGGAATAACCGCGAGCGTTGATACGCACTTCGCTACCAGCTGCTTGCCTCCATCCTCCAAGCTGTAGACCTCAGATTCGGCGACCACGATGCGCCGGCCTGCGCGCAGCGTGCGGCCCACCGATTGCAGCCGCGCGCCGGATGCCGCCTGCAGGAAGTTGATCTTGAACTCGATGGTGATGACGTCGTTGGTGTCGTCCAGCGACGAGCGCGCAGCGCCGCCGGCCGTGTGGTCCGCGAGCGTGGTGACCACGCCGGCATGGACAAAGCCGTGCTGCTGCCGGTGCCGTGGCTGTGGTCTCATCTCCGCCTCGCACCAGCCGCGGCCCGCGTTCGTCAGCTTGATGCCGAGGTCGGAAAGGAACGGCGCGTCTTCGAAGATCTTCCTGACGTGGGCGAAGCTGGCAGCGTCATTCATAAGTCTGGGTGAGTCGTGGGCCCTCTCATGGACTGGTTGTGAAGGCGCAGGCGCGCGCGGCTGGCCATGCCACGCGCTGCCGTCCATCACGGGACGAGCGCGCGCTTCAGCAACGCGATCTGGCCGGCGTGGTACAGGTCGTGCTGCACAATTCCGTGCAGCATAACGTAGAAGCTGTACTTCTTGCCGCGTACCCGATCGTGCAAACGGTCCTGCGGGAAGCGTCGAGCTGCGGCAATCAGCTTGGCATGCGCCGCGTCCAGCGCGCGTACTGTCTTTCGCCACTGTGCTGCCGTCGCCGGTTCGGACACGGCGGGCCAATCCTCTTGCTTCGTCACCGCGAACACCTCACCTGCGAGCCGCCGCCGGATCACGACGTCCCAGCTGGCGATGTGGAGCGCCAGCTCCCAGATGCTGTGGGCCCCCGGCAGAGGCCGCGCCGCCGCGGCGCGAGCGTCGATGCCGCGCAAGACTTCGCTGAGCGACGGCCCGTGCCAGGCTTGGCCCTTCCATGCCCGCCTCATCTGGCCGGCAATGCGTTGCGTTTCAGTCCCCGCGTTCCGGCTCCGCTTGCGCCGGGATTGACTGCGCTGATGCGTGGCCATGCGGTGCACACCTCGGGAATTGCGTGTAATGTGGGTGGCGATGGATCCACAGTCCCTGGCCGACGAAGCTGAGCCCCGCGAAGGCGATGACTTCTACTACGAAGGCCCCTACCGCGTCTGGACCGCCGGCTACCTGCGCCGGCGAGGCTTCTGTTGCCAGTCCGGATGCAGGCACTGTCCCTACGGATTCAAAGATGCAAAGGCCGCGGAAGGCGGCTGATGGCGTCCTCCGCCGTGGCACAATAATAAGGATATGAGCGCAGCCGACCTTGCCGCCAAGAATTGCGTGCCGTGCCGGGGCGGTGTTCCTCCGCTCGCCGGCGCCGAACTCAATCAGCTCGCGCGCCAGCTCCCGCAGTGGGAGGTGGTGAACGGGCACCATCTGCACCGGCTCTACAAGCTTGCCGACTTCCGCTCGGCGCTCGACTTCGTCAACAAGGTGGGCGAGCTGGCCGAGCAGCAGGGACATCATCCCGATATCATGCTGGCCTGGGGCAAAGTTGAAGTCACGCTGTGGACACACAAAATTGACGGCCTAACCGAGAGCGACTTCGTCATGGCCGCCAAAATCGAGCAGCTCGCGCCGGCGCAGAAATAGGGGCGCACGTCAACGAGCGAAGGAGCGAAATGCCTACTACGACAGCGAATGTTCCGATTGGCGACCTGGTCGCCGAACTGCGGCGATGTAACACCGCGAGCTTCGAGCACATCGGTGAGATCCGCGAACTGTTGCGCCGCGCTCCGGTGGCGCCCGAAACCCTCACTCCTTATCTAATGTGGGACGGCCAGCACTACACGCGCAACCTCATTGATAAGACGCCGCTGTACGAGCTGATCGCTATCTGCTGGGAAGTGGGCCAGTGCAGCTCGATCCACAACCACAAAGACCAGAATTGCTGGATGGCGGTGCCCATCGGCCGCCTCCTGGTTCAGAACTACCGCGTGCTCCAGCAAGACCTCAGCGCCGGCAGTTGCCACATCGTTCCCTCAGACGTGGTAGAGATGGACCCGCGCAACCCCTGCGCGGTCGACCCGAACGAACCGGTGCACAAGGTGTACAACCCGGCCGAGTTCGCTGCGCGCGCGGTCAGCCTGCACGTCTACTCGCGGCCGTTCGACAGTTGCGTGGTGTATTCGGAAGAGCAGGGCAAGTGCGGCGAGATCAAGCTGCATTACAACAGCGAGTACGGCAATTTGAGCCGGCGTTGAGTGGAAACCTGCTTCCCAGCGCGGATTCTGGCTACGAGCTCCCTCTCGTCGGCGATCACCCGTACCCCGGCCCCTTCTGCCATTGTCTTAGGGGAGAGGACGACTCCGATGGGTAGAGAGTTACCAAAAAAGTTGCCAAAGACGCGCGCCGCTGGCCCCGGCCCGGCAGGGCCCGGTCACAGCGACGTATCGCGGCCGCTGGGCCACTTCCACTCGGCGTACTGCTGGCGCAGTTCCGTCTTGAGCAGCTTACCTGTTGAGGTGTGCGGCAGCTCGCTGACAAACACGAAGTCATCCGGCAGTTGCCACTTGGCGAAACTGTGCTGCTCGGCGAGATACGCGCGTAGCTCTTCGGCGCTGACCTTCGCTCCGGGACACAGCACCACAACCGCCAGTGGGCGCTCCAGCCACGTCGGGTGGGCGACGGCGATCACCGCCGCTTCCGCCACCGCGGGATGGCCGACAAGCGCGTTCTCCACGTCCACGGAGCTGATCCACTCGCCGCCCGACTTGATCAGGTCCTTGGTGCGGTCGGCGATTTTCATGTAGCCCTCGCTGTCCACCGTGACCACGTCGCCGGTGCGGAACCACCCGTCGTCGGTCCACTTATCCGTCTGTTCGTCGGTCTTGAAGTACTTCGCCGCGATCCACGGCCCGCGGAGTTGCACTTCGGCCATGCTCTGCCCGTCCCAGGGCGCCTCGCCCGCGTCAGACATCACGCGCATTTCGACGAACGCGCACGGCAAGCCTTGGCGCGTGGTCAGGCGCAACAGCTCGTCCTGCGAGAGCCCGCGCATGTGCTGCTTGGGAAAACACACGGTTGCGATTGGTGAAGTTTCCGTCAGTCCCCACGGATGGATCACGCGAATGCCATGGTCGTTCAGCCGGCGGATCAGCGACTCGGGCGGCGCCGATCCGGCAATCACCACCCGCATCGGGCCAAGCTTCCACTGCTGCGGCGCGCAGTCGAGCGCCATCACCACCGCGAGCCAAACAGTTGGCACCGCGCCGCTGAATGTGACGCGCTCGCTGGCCGCCAGCTCCAGCAGCAGGCCGGGAGCAACGTGCCGGCCGGGGAAGACGAGCTTGCTCCCGCACATCACCGCCGCAAACGGCACGCCCCAGGCGTTGGCGTGGAACATCGGCATCACCGGCATGACCGTGTCCTGGTGACTGATGGCGAACGTATCAGCCATGCATATGGCGAACGAGTGCAGCACCAGCGCGCGGTGCGAGTAGAGCACGCCCTTGGGTTTGCCGGTTGTGCCTGATGTGTAGCAGAGAGCGGCGGCGTCGTCTTCTTCGACAGCGGCGCAAGTGAAGTCACCGTCAGAGCCGGCGATGAATTCCTCGTAGCTTTCGTAGGCGCCGCTTTCACCGGCCACGAGAATCCGTTCCACCTTAATGCGGTCGCGAAAAGTCTCCAGCAGCGGCACCAGCACGTCGTCCACGATGAGAAAACGGTCTTCGGCGTGGTTCACGATGTAGGCCAACTCGTCAGCGTGGAGGCGAAGATTCAGGGTGTGCAGCGCCGCGCCCGCGGCGGGAATGCCGAAGTAGCACTCCAGGTGGCGGTAACCGTTCCACATCAGCGTGCCCACGCGGTCGCCGCGCCGTATGCCGGCGCGCGCCAGCGCCTGCCCCAGTGCGCGGGAGCGGCCATGGAAGTCGGCGTAGCTGTAGCGGTGCAGGCTGCGGTCGGCGAGCCGCGAAACGATCTCGGAGCGCGCGAACAGCTTCCCGGCGCGCTCCAGCAAATGGTTGAGCGTGAGCGGGAACCGCATCATGTTCCCTTGCATGCGGCGCCTCCTCCGAAACGGCGAAGCGCGGAATCCTAGCACAGTCCCCGCAAACCCGTGCTGGGTGCGGCTTTACCGCCTCGCCGGGGCAGGGAACCAGCCGCGCGGTTACGCGATGTTACTTTCCGATTACGAACGTGATGTTTATCGCCTCTTCTGCCCTGCCTAGAATCCCGTGTTGTAAGGCAGTTCTGGGGGAGGGCTGCCGAGGCGCCGCTGGCCGAAACTGGCTGGCGGCGCTTTTAATTGTGCTTGCCGCCTCCACGCGACTTCCTGCCAGTCCGGTTCTCTTGCCGGAGAGGCCGTCCACGCCGCCGCCACCGGCCAGATCTGTGTCATAACATAGATCACGTGCCTTCCAAGTCCGAGACAGGTAACGCTTTACGGCCCAACCCGGCGCCAGAAGCCGCCGGCCGGGAACGGGAGCTGCGACTTTCGACTGTAATCGGCATCCAATGTTCTGGGCACGATCTGGTAGGATGGGGCGTTTCCAAGCACCACCTGCCGCACGCAGGCGAGACAGTTTGCGGCGGTCCGGTCAAATCAATGCAGGGGAGAACAAGGGAATGGCAGTGAACGGAATTTTGGAAGTAACGGACGCGAACTTCGACTCCGAAGTACTCAAGTCCGAGAAGCCGGTGATGGTGGATTTCTGGGCCGCGTGGTGTGGCCCGTGCCGCGCGCTCGCGCCGGTGGTTGATGAAGTTGCCGCCGCTTATGCCGGCCGGGTGAAGATCGGCAAGATGGATGTGGACAAGAACAATGCCACCCCGCAGCGCTATGGCGTCCGGGGCATCCCCACGTTGCTCATCTTCAAGAACGGCCAGGTGGCCGAGCAGATTGTCGGCTTTGTGCCGAAGGACGCCATCCAGAAGGCGCTCGACAAGCACGTGTAAGACCGCTGCCGGCTGCTAGCTACTGGCTTCCAGCAAAATCAAAGCCCCTCGCGGTGAGGGGCTTTTTGTTTTGGGTCTTTAGCTGCAGGTCATTGCTGTGGCCAGCAGCCAGCAGCCAGCAGCGCCTTCAGTACTTCCTCAACACCCCAATCACCCTGCCCTGTATCTGGACCGAGTGCGCCGGCACCAGGATCGGCGGCATCGCCGAATTCGAAGGCTGCAGCCGGATGCGCTCGCCCTCGTGGTAGAAGCGCTTCAGCGTCGTCTCCGACCCCTCCACCAGAGCGACCACGATTTCCCCATTCCGCGCCGTGTTCGTCTTCTCAACCAGGACGTAGTCGCCATCCACAATGTGCTCGTCCTGCATCGAGGCGCCGGTCACCTGCAAGCAGAAGACTTCCTTGGAGCGCGTGATGTCGCCCAGCGAAATCGTCTCCGGCTGTTCCATCGCCTCCACCGGACGCCCGGCGGCAATGCGGCCGACCAGCGGCAGGGAAGCGGCCTCTGCCACGCGCTGGCGGGCGCGGCTGCGGATGGGCAGCACGTCAATCGAGCGCGAGCGGTTGTAGTCGCGCTTGAGCAGGCCCTTTCTTTCCAGGTTGCTGATGTGCTTGTGCACGGTGGCGAGCGAACTGAGGCGCAGCCCCTTGCCGATCTCTTCGAACGATGGCGAATACCCGTGCCGCTGCACGAACTCGGAGATGAAGTCGTACACCTGGCGCTGCCGCTTGGTGATAGCCATGGGCAAAGTATTAGCGAATAAAAGGCGAATGTCAACAGATGGGTGACATCCGGCTGCTTACGTCGTAGCCTCCTGTCCGTCTGAGGCGTAGTCACTGCCCGGAGAGAAGCCCATGCCCGTCGCCCTGCGTTGCTTTTCCTGTGCCATTTTCGTAGCCGCGCTTGCCGCCGCACCAGCTGCTGCCCAGCAACTGCAGCAGCTTTCGCAGCAGGAGACGCGCGTGGTTGGCGGACGCCCCGCCGCCGATCCCCGAACACCCGAACAGCTCAAAAAAGACCAGGAGCGCGCCCGGCAGATCCTCGAGGTCGCCGAAGGCGAAGCGCGAGCGCTCGAAGCGCCCATGCGCACCTTGTCGCTGCTGCAGGTCGCCAATGGTTTGGCGCCCATGGACCGCGCGCATGCAGCGGCTGTTTTGCGCGATGCCTTTACGGCGTCGCTCGGCATTGAGCGCGACCAGCAGACCAAAGGCAGCCTGCAGAACCAGATTCTGCGTGCGCTGCTGCCGCTGGACGCAGCCGCCGTCGCTGAACTTGCGCCGCAGGCCGAGCCCAACGCCAAGCGCAGCGCGCAGGCAGGCCTGATCAGCGCCGCGGCGCGCCGCAAAGATTTCACCCGCGCCATGGACATGCTGAACGCCGCCGCAGCTGACGCGGGCGAGTTCCCCTACGGCGCCGCCAGCGACGTCATGATGGCGCTTCCGCCCGAGCGCGCCGCCGACCGGCTGAACATCTTCATGCAGGCGCTGGCGCACTATCGCCAGGAAGACACGCGCCAGCCCGCATTCCGCGCCGGCGACAGCATGGCCACGCTGGTGATCCGCTACTGGCAGGTGTTGCCTCCGGCCACCGTGCTGGAAGCCATCCACCTGGTGCTCGACAAGGCGAAGGCCCGCTCCGACATTCCCGCGCAGGTTTCCGTGGCTTCGGCCAGCGGCAGCGCGTCGTTCAATTCGCTCTACGAGTACGCGCTCTTCCAGGTGCTGCCGGCGCTGCGCAAGCTCGACGAGCGCGAAGCGGAAAAACTGCTGAAAGACGCGCAGCCGCTCCAGCCCGTGATGGCGAAGTATCCGGATGGAATGCAATCGCTCGATCCCACGATGCGCGATACGCCGCCGAAACCCGGCGAGCGCGGCGGCGTGAGCACCGGCGTTCGCCTGGGCGACCGCGGCGATCGCGCTGCCCCGCCCGACACCGGCATGCAACTGCGCATGCAGTACCGCGCCGAGGTGGAGCGCATCGTGAAGGACGCGGCCGACAATCCCAGGCAGGCGATTGCTCGCGCCGCCGCGTTGCCTACGGACTTGGGTGGCTCGTATCCGCGCAGCGAGGCGCTGCTGCAACTGGCGCAGACGTTCTCGGCCAAAGAGCCGGCATCGGCCAAATCAGCCCTCGATGACCTGATGAAGCAGATTGACCGCGTCGAAGCCCGCGAGCGGGTGCAGTTCCTGGCGAGCGCCGCCAGCCTCTATGCGCGACTGAACGAGCCCGATGCTGCCCGCAAGGTGCTTGACCGCGGTTTCGCCACCGCCGGCGAACTCTACGAGAAAGACAAGAGCAGCGACTCGCCCAACGAAGCGCTCAAGGGCTTCTGGCCCTCGACGGCGGCGTGGCGCATTTTCGTGGTGCTGGCCACGCGCCTTGCGCCGGACTCGGTCAACGAGATCATCACCGGCATCAAGGACGACGAGATCCGCGTGAGCGAGCGCATTGCCTACGCCGCCGCGCTGGCCGGCGCGCCCGCCGGCGACAACGTGACGATGGTGCGTCACGGCAACAGCACCAGCGTCACCAGCTTCGACATCCCGCAGTAAAAGCTTCACCGCAGAGGCGCAGAGTCCGCAGAGGAAAGGAAGCGAAGGGACCCTCGCCGGCCTGTGCGTCTCCGCGGTGAACTGTTTTTCTGATAATTTTCCCCGAACAAGATCCCGAGCAGCCGGGACTTGAAACTCGAAACTTGAAACTCCTACCGCACCCCAACCTTCATCTCCGCGAGGATCTCATCCACTGCGCGGATCGCCACCTCGATTTCCTCATCCGTGTTGTAGAAGTGCGGCGAGAAGCGCACCCCTGCCTTCGGACGGTAATCCACCAGCACGTCGCGCTTGAGCAGCTCGCGGCAGACCTCGGCGGCGTTGGGCATATCGATGCTCACCGTTCCGCCGCGCCGCTCCGGATCGCGCGGCGTGTTCACGCGCCAGCCGCGCTCATCGGCCAGCGCCATCAAACGCGCTACCTGGCGCTTGCTCTTGGCGCGAATGTTGCCGATGCCGGCTTCCGCCACCACCCTGAGCCCCGGCTGCGCCGCGTACATCGCCGGCACGTTGGGCGTGCCGTTCATGAAGCGGTACGCGCCTGACGCGTAACGCGTAGGCCCGGTCTCGAAGGCGAACGGGTTTTGGTGAGCGATCCAGCCGGTGAAGCCGGGCTCCAGCTTATTGACCAGGTCGGGACGCACGTATAGATACGCGGTTCCTGCTCCGCCGCAGAGCCACTTCAGCACACCGCCAACACAGAAATCCACGTTCAGCGCCGTCACGTCGAAGGGAACTGTGCCGGTGGCCTGGAACGAGTCGAGGACCACCATCGCGCCCACCCGGTGGGCTTTCTCAACGATGGCCGGCACGTCCTGAATGAACGCGCTGCGGAAGATGACGTGCGAAATCGGCACCAGCAGGGTTTCCTCGTCAATCGCGGCGAGCAGGCGCTCGGTATTGACGTGAACGCCATCGTCGTTTTGCACCATGTGCACGCGCGCGCCGCGCCTGCGCTGTGCTTCCCAGAAGTACATCACTGAAGGGAAGTTCAGGTCGGTGTACACGACCTTGTTGCGCCGCCCGCTGAAGTTGAAGCACGAGGCGATGGTCGCCTGGCACGTGGTCACGTTGGGCTGAATGTTCACCGTGCCGGGGGCGGCATTGATCAGCGCGCCAATCTGGTCGCCGACCTCGGCGGCCAGCATCCACCACTTGTCTTCCCAGGCGCAGACGCCGCGCTCGGCCCAGATGCGCGTGAACTCCGACATGGCGTCTTGCACGCCGCGCGGCATCGCGCCAAGCGAGTTGCTGATCATGTATGTAGTGCGTTCCAGGATGGGGAACTGCGGGCGAAACCGTAGAAGCTCATCAGCCATGAGGAGATTGTAATCGGGAGCGCCTTAACTCGCGCCCTAATCCGCGGGCAGCGGCCGATTTAGCCCGCGGCTGCCCCATCTCCGCCACGCGTTCCCATGCGCGAATTGCCCTGTTCCGCTCCGCGCGCTTTGGGGGTTTTGCTGATTGCTGGCCTTGTTGGCTTGCGCTTACAATACGCGGGCAGCCAGCGCCGCAGCAGCCCGTTTTCGCCGCTTTCGTCAACCGGGACCCCATGTCGGACATCGCCAAGCGCCTCGAAAAAGCCGAAAAATACCTGCAGAAAGGCAAGCCTGACGCCGCCCTGGAGGAGTATTTCGAGATCCTCGGCGGCGAGCCGGGCAACGAGGCCGTCCGCGCCAAAGCTGCCGACCTGTGCATCACCCTGGGCCGCACCGACGAGGCCTTCCGCCTGCTGAGCGAGATGTTCGACCACGAGGCCGCCGTGGGCGACGGCCCCCGGGCCATCATTACGTATAAGCGGATGGCGCGCAGCGGCAAGCCGACCACGGAGCAGACCTTCCAGTTCGCCCAGTTCTCCGAGAAGTCGAGCAAGCGCGAAGCGCTGGAGGCCTTCGAAGCCTCCGCCCGGGACTTCGAAGCCGCCGGCGACAAGAAGCGCGCCCTGGCGGCGCGCCGGCGCCTGGTCGCGCTCGATCCCTCGTTCGACCACCTCACCCGCGAAGCCGAACTCGCCGAATCGCTGGGCGAGAGGGCCAGCGCCGCCGAATCGTTCTTCCGCGCCGGGCAGTTGCAGCAGCAGGCGGGAGTGGATGCGCTCTCCTGGTACGAGCGCGCTTACAGGCTCGATTCCCAGAACGCGCATGCCGCGCTGGCCTGCGGGCAGGCGTATCTCCAGCAGAAGCGCGTTGATGACGCCCTGCACGTGCTCGAGCCGTTCGGCCGCGACCCGAACGCTTCCCTGGAAATTCGCGACGCCTACGCGCGCGCGCTCATGGCCGCGCAGCGCCCGCTAGAGGCCGAGCCGCTCGTGCGCGCTCTCTTTCAGGCCGATCCCAGCCGCGTGGAAGACGTGGCGCTGCTCATCGGAACGCTGATCGACGCCGACCAGGACGCCAAGGCGCTCAGCCTCGCCCACGCGCTCGAGCAGTCGGAGCAGAAGCGCGGCCGCCGCCGCGAGTACATCAATCTGATCAAGGAGATGTCTGACCAGCATCCGCTCAAGGTCGATTTCCTCGAGTACCTGGTCGAGACCTTCAACTCCGCCAATCGCGAGCAGGACTACTGCTCCACGCTCATCAAACTGTTCGATCTTTACTACGCCGCCGGCCAGTTTCTCCGGGCGGGCGACGCGCTCGACCGCGCCGCCGAGGTCGATCCCTACGAGGCCGGCCACCAGCGCCGCATGGAGATGCTGCGCGGCAAAATCGATCCCAACCGCTTCAACGCCATCGCCAACCGCTTCGGCGCCATGGTGCAGCAGAGCGATGCCGAAAAAGACCAGAAAGTAGTCGACTCCGAGCCCACCGTGCTCGAAGACCTCATGTTGCAGGCGGAAATCTTCCTGCAGTACTCCATGCGGTCGCGAGCGGTAGAGCGGCTGGAGCGCGTGAGCCGCCTCTTCCCCGGCGAAGAAGAGAAGAACATGAAGTTGCGCACGCTCTACACCAACGCCGGCTTCCTGCCCAAGTACGAAGGAGGCCTGCCCGCTGCGGCGCCTGCCCGTCCCGCCGCGGCTGCGCCCGCTGCTGCCGCTCCGCCGCCTTCCGTAACTCCGGTGCCGCAGGCCGTCGCCGACGAAGCCGCGGTTGACAACTTCGCCCGCGTCACCGAGATCACGCGCAACATCTATCGCCAGGGCAATGTGAAGGGCGTGCTCTTCGCGGCGGTGAACGACATTGGCCGCCACTGGAATGTCAGCCGCGCCGTGGCCGCGCTGTGCACGCCCGGCAAGCCGCCCTCGGCCTCGCTGGAGTACTGCGCCGCCGGCGTCGCGCCTTCCGACGTGATGGCCAACCTGAAGCTGATCGCCACGCTGCAGTCAGTGGTGGTAGCCAAGGGCTCAGTGCGGCTCGATAACGTCAAATCGGCCGGCGAGCTGGCCATGATTGCCGACGCGGTACAGACGCTGGGCATCGAGTCCGTGCTCGCCGTGCCGCTGCTGGAATCGGAGCAGCACACCGGCATCCTCATCATGGAGCAGTGCGGCTCCCCGCGATCGTGGCGCCAGACCGACGTCGTCGTCCTCAAGACCATCGCCGACCAGATGGCGCTGGCTGTCAGCAACGCGCGCCTGCGCAGCCTGATGAAGACGCTCGCCGTGACCGACGAAAACTCCGGCCTACTCAAGCGCTCGTCTTATCTCGACGTCCTGCTCTCGGAGACGCGCCACTCCCTGCAGCAGAACTCGCCCATGACGCTCATGCTCATGCAGTTCGGCACGCCGGCGCTGCTGCGCGAACTGAACGACTCGGTCGTCGAAAGCATGCTGCAGCAGGCCGGGCAAACCATTTGTTCCCACGTCCGCCAGAACGACGTAGCCGTGCGCTACGACCGCTCCACGATTGCGCTGCTGCTCTCCGACACCAACGACAAGAACGCCTTCTTCGTGGTGGACAAGCTGCGCAAGCTCCTGGGCAACATGCGCGTGCCCGGTACGGATAATCCGCTGCCCATAACCATCGGCATCGCCGAAGCCGTGCTTCAAGCGCGCTTCGATCCGGTCGACATCGTTACCGAGCTCATCAATCGCGTGGAAGGCGCGCTGGAGTCGGCGCGCGCCGCCGGCGGCAACAACGCCAAGTCGCTGGCCGCCAGCTTTGAAAACGCCGCTGTGGCCTAACTTCCCCGAACCGTGCGGACGCGGGCGACCCCGCCCGCGAGCAGTGCACCACGGGATTGTCCGCTAGAACGTAGCGGCGGCCTCGCCCGCCGGCACGCGACCACGAATCGAAATCACGGCTCGCCCCAGGGACGAATGGCGCAGCAAAAAGCCGCCAGTCGCCCAATTTCTTGGTTCCGCTGCTAAACTGTGCGCGCTCTTTCGGAGGCGTTTGCTATGCGCAGGACGGCGTTGCTCATCACCATATTTGCATTGGCGCTCGCGGCGGCGGCGCAGTCCGGTTCCGATCCACTTCCAACCCTGAACCACTTCGATCCCAATCAGCCCGACAAGTCGGCCGACCCCTGTACCGACTTCTTCGAATACGCCTGCCGCAAGTGGACCTCCGTGAATCCCATCCCGGCGGACCAGGCCACGTGGAGCACCGCCAGCCCGCTGCAGATATGGAATGAGAGCGTGCTGCGGCAGACGCTTGAGAAGAACTCGCCCAGCAATCCCAATCGAAATGCGGTGGAACAGAAGATCGGCGACTACTACGCCGCGTGCATGGACCTGGAGAACCGCGACGCCTCCGGCATCAAGCCCATCGCCGCCGGTCTGGCGCAGACGGCCGCTCTCAAGAGCAAGGCCGGCATCGTGGACGTGATCGTTCGCCTGCACTCCAGCTATCCCGGCGCATGGCAGGGCGACAACAATCAGTCCAACGCGCCGCTGTTCGGCTTCTCCGGCGGACAGGACCTCGACGACGCTTCGCTCGTGGTCGCGCAGGTTGACCAGGGCGGCCCCGCGCTGCCCGGCCGCGACTTCTACCTGAAAGACGATCAGCGCTCCAAAGACATCCGCGCCAAGTACCAGGAGCACGTAAAGAAGATGTTCGTGCTCGCCGGTGAGCCTGAGCAGCAGGCCACGGCCGACGCCGGCGTGGTGCTCGCCATCGAAACCGATCTGGCCAGGGCGCAGATGGACAACGTGAAGCGCCGCGACCCGAAGAACCTGAACAACAAGATGTCGCTCGCTCAGCTTCGCGCGCTCACCCCGTCGTTCGACTGGCCGCGCTATTTCAAGGCGCTGAACACGCCCGCGACCAAGCACTACCTGGTCAGCTCGCCCGACTACTTCCGCGGACTGGAAACGGCACTCAGGACGCATCCGCTGGACCACTGGAAGACGTATCTGCGGTGGCACGAGCTGCACGGCGCCGCGCCCTACCTGAGCAAGCCCATCATCGACGAAAACTTCGACATGTTCGCCCGCACGCTGTTCGGCTCACAGAAGCTCCAGCCGCAGTGGCGCCGTTGCGTGCGGGTGGTGGACCGCGACCTGGGCGAAGCGCTCGGGCAGGCGTACGTGGATCGCGCCTTCCCGCCGGAGAGCAAGCAGCGCATGCTGCGCATGGTGAAGGGCATCGAAGACGCCCTCGGCCGCGACATCCAGGAGATTGACTGGATGACGCCCGGCACCAAGCAGCGCGCCCAGGAAAAGCTCAAGGCCATCGAAGAGAAGATCGGATACCCGAACCGCTGGCGCGACTACTCCAGCGTGAAGGTCGTTCCGAAAAACTATCCGGCCAACGTGGCGCAGGCCACCGCCTTCGAGTTCCACCGCAACATCAACAAGATCGGCAAACCGGTGGACCGGAGCGAGTGGCAGATGACGCCGCCCACCATCAACGCCTACTACGATCCGCAGCTCAATACCATCAACTTTCCTGCGGGCATCCTGCAGCCGCCGTTCTTTGATGCCGATCGCGACGAAGCGGTGAACTACGGCGCCATTGGCGTCGTCATCGGCCACGAGATCACGCACGGCTTCGACGACCAGGGCCGCAAATTCGACGCCAAGGGCAATCTCCAGGACTGGTGGACGGAGAAGGACGCGGCCGAGTACGAGAAGCGCGGCAAGTGCATCGCCGACCAGTACACCGAAGACGTCCCTGAACTGGGGGTGAAGACCAACGGCCTGCTCACCCAGGGCGAAGACACAGCCGACAACGGTGGCCTGCGCATCGCCTTCATGGCTCTCACCGAGGCGCTCAAGCAGGATGGCAAGGGCCTCGACGACAAAGGGGCCGACGGTTGGACGCCGCGCCAGCGCTTCTTCCTTTCTTATGCCAACCAGTGGTGCGGCACGCTGCGCCCGCAGGTCATGCGCACCGTCGTCCTGACCAATCCGCATTCGCTCAACAAGTACCGTGTGAACAACGTGATCAGCAACTCGGAGGACTTCGCCAAGGCCTTCAGTTGCAAAGCCGGCCAGCCCATGGCGCGGCAGAATGCGTGCAGAGTGTGGTGAAGTGTCCAAGCTAGTGGATGGGTCATTCTGGGCCCGCGCCTCTTGCCGGCCCAGGACCTATGCATTCCGCCCCTGCACGAACGGGTTGGAGATGGAATATTTCCGTGTCTCCGCGCCTCCGCGGTGAATCGCTCTTCTGCTAAACTGACGTGTTTCCCCGCGCAAGCGGACTTCATCTGTAGGGTCTTCCATGTTCCAGCCGCAGGACATCGCCATCGTCGCCGGGGCGCGCACGCCCATGGGCCGATACGGCGGCAAACTGCGCGACTTCAGCGCGCAGGAACTCGGCGCGATCGCCGGCAAGTGCGCCATTCAGCGCGCCAACATCGAGCCCGCCGAGTTCGACCATGTGGTCTTCGGCAACGCGCAGCAGACGTCGGGCGACGCGCTCTACGGCGCCCGCCACGTCGCGCTCAAAGCCGGGTTGCCCATCGAAACGCCGGCGCTTACCGTGAACCGCCTGTGCGGCTCCGGCATGCAGGCCATTGTGAGCGGCGCGCAACTGATCCAGCTCGGCGAAGCAAAGACCGTGCTCGCCGGCGGCATGGAAAGCATGTCGCAGGCGCCGCACGTCATCCGCGGCGCGCGCTGGGGGCTGGGCCTGGGCGAAGGCAAGCTGGAAGACTCGCTGATGGTCGCGCTGCTCGACACCCAATGCGGCCTCTACATGGCCAACACCGCCGAGCTCTACGCCAGCCAGCACGGCATCACGCGCCAGCACATGGACGAGTTTGCGCTGCTCTCGCAGCAGCGCGCCGACGCGGCTTACAAGGCCGGACGCATCCAGGAAGAACTCGTCCCCGTGCAGCTCGTCGATCGCAAAGGCCAGCCCACCGGCGAGTCGTTTTCCGAGGATGATCACCGCCGCCCGCAAACCACGCTCGAAGGCCTTGCCAGGCTGAAGCCCGCGTTCGGCAAAGACGGCAGCGTCACCGCCGGCAACGCCAGCGGCATCGTGGATGGCGGCGCCGCCGTCGTCCTCATGCCGCTCGAAAGCGCGCAGAAGCGTGGACTCAAGCCGCTCGGCCGCCTCGTCAGCTGGGGCATCGCCGGCGTCGAGCCGAAGATCATGGGCTCGGGCCCGGTGCCGGCCTCGAAGATCGCCCTGCAAAAAGCCGGGCTGAAGCTCGACGACATTGACCTGGTCGAAGTGAACGAAGCCTTCGCCGGCCAGTACCTCGCTGTCGAAAAGCAACTCGGCCTCGATCGCAACAAGACCAACGTGAACGGCGGCGCCATCGCGCTCGGCCATCCGTTGGGCGCGACCGGCACGCGGCTGGTGATTACGCTGCTGTACGAATTGCGCAGGCGTGGAAAGAAGTACGGACTCGCAACGGCGTGCATTGGCGGCGGGCAGGGAATTGCAGTGATTGTGGAGGCTCTTTCTTAGATTATCCCGAGCGAAGCGAGGGAACCATACCTTGCCACGACCGATTGCGAAGGGCAGGCTGTTCTACTACGTCTACATTCTCGCTAGTCTCTCAGGGATGTTGTACGTCGGCCTCACCGACCATTTGCCGCGCCGTTTGCGCGAGCATAAAGACGGCGTGTTCGACGGGTTTACAAAGCGGTACAAGATCAATCGCTTGATGTGCTTCGAAAAGATGACTGATTCATATGCGGCGCGACGCCGTGAAATTCAGATCAAGGCATACCGTCGCGAGAAGAAAATCGCGTTATTTGTGGGCACGAATCCGTCATGGCGTGATCTTTCGCCCGAAGTGTTTGCTTGGGGTATAGGTCCCTCGCTTCGCTCGGGATCTAAGAGCAAAGCAAAGCCGCGGTAAGAGGTTTTGATCTCTATGGCAATTCAAAAGGTCGGCGTACTCGGCTGCGGTCTCATGGGCTCCGGCATCGCCCAGGTCGCAGCCACTGCGGGTTGCGACGTCACCGTGCTCGAGGCCGAGCAGCGCTTTCTCGACAAAGGCTTCGCCGGCATCGAGAGGTCGCTCGCGAAGTTGGCCGAGAAGCCCGACAAGAGCGGCATCACGCCCGAAAAGGCGAAAGAAATCCGCGCTCGTCTGCAGGGTACCACCGACAAGAGCGGCCTCGCCGACTGTGACATCGTCATTGAAGCCATCATCGAGAACGTTGAAGAAAAGAAGAAGATGCACTCGGCGCTGGACTCCATCGTGAAGCGCGATGCCATCTTCGCCTCCAATACCTCGTCCATCTCCATCACCGAGCTGATGACGGCGACCAAGCGCCCCGAGCGCTTCATCGGCCTGCACTTCTTCAACCCCGTGCCGCTCATGAAGCTGGTCGAGGTCGTGCGTACCATCGCTACCGATCCGGCGGTCCTCGACACCGCCGTCGAGTTCGGCAAAAGGCTGGGCAAAGTTCCGGTGCGCACCTCGGACAAAACGGGATTCATCGTGAACCGCCTGCTGGTGCCCTACCTGCTCGACGCCATCCGCGCCTACGAAGAGGGCGTGGGTTCGATCCCCGACATCGACAACGCCATGAAGCTCGGCTGCGGATATCCGATGGGCCCGTTCACGCTGCTCGACTTCGTCGGCCTCGACACCACGTACTACATCACCCACGTGATGTACGACGAGTTCAAGGAGCGCCGCTTCGCCTCGCCGCCGCTGCTCAAACGCCTGGTGCTGGCCGGCTGGTACGGGAAGAAAACGGGCAAAGGGTTTTACGACTGGTCGGACCCGCAGAACCCGGTGCCGGGGGAGTTTTGAGGTTTTTGTCGAACCGCGGAGGCGCGGAGCCGGGGAGAAGTGAGGATTCGGGGAAATCAGAACAGAATTCTCCGCGTCAGTCCGCGGTACGGTTTTTGGTTGTGGTCGGTGTAGTCCGTGTTCATCCGTGGTAAGCAGGCTTGGCGCTTATGACCTTTGAAAACATCATTTTCGAGAAAAAAGGGCCCATCGCCACGGTCACCGTCAACCGACCGAAGGTCCTCAACGCCCTGAACGCGGCGACGATGGAAGACCTGCGGCAGGCCTTCAGCGACATTCAAGAAGATGCGGCCATACGCGTCGGCCTGCTCACCGGCGCGGGCGAGAAGGCCTTCATCGCCGGCGCCGACATCGGCGAACTGGCCAAGCAGGATCCGGTTTCCGCCAAGGAGTACACGCATCGCGGCCAGGCCGTGCTCGACCTGATCGAGAACCTGGGCAAGCCGGTCATCGCCTGCATCAACGGTTTCGCCCTCGGGGGCGGATGCGAGATCGCCATGGCCTGCAGCTTTCGTCTGGCCAGTGAGAATGCGAAGCTGGGTCAGCCCGAAGTCAAGCTCGGCATCATTCCTGGGTACGGCGGCACGCAACGCCTGCCGCGCCTGGTTGGCAAGGGCCTGGCGAACCAGATCCTGCTTTCCGGCGACATGATCACCGCCCAGGAAGCGCACCGCATCGGCCTGGTGAATGAAGTCACGGCGCCCGCCGAGTTGATCCCGCGCGCCGAAGCCATCGCGCAGAAGATCATCGCCAATGCGCCGCTCGCCGTGCAGTACACGCTTGAAGCCGTGAACCACGGCATGGAGATGCCACTTTCAGAAGGGCTCTACCTGGAAGCAACACTCTTCGCGGTCGCCTGCGCCACCGAGGACAAGAAAGAAGGCACCAGCGCATTCCTGGAAAAGCGCCCGGCACAGTTCAAGGGGAAGTGAAACACCGCCGAACTGCCGAATTGCGAAAGCGCCGAATTGCCAAGAACGGCGGCAGTGGTTTTCCATTCGGCTTTCAATTCGGCAGTTCCGCAGTTCCGCAAATCGGCAATTGACAGATGATTCTCTCCCTCCACCATCTCCGCGTCGCCCGCTCCGAGCGCGAATTTTCTTCGGTCGTTGAATTGTTCGAATCGCTGGGTCTCGAGCAGTGCGATGCGTGGAACGAGAAGCGCAGCCGGGGCGCGAAATTGCGCGCGCCCCTCGGCGGTATTGAGATCGGACACGGCCGCGGCTTCCCAGACGCCGAACTGGTGCTGGAAGTCGATAGCGCCGACGCCTACTTCGAGCTGGCGAAGAATCGCAAGCTGCGCATCGTTCAGAAAATTTCAGACCAGGAGTGGGGCGCGCGGCTCTTTATTCTCGAGGCCGCCGGCGGCATGCGTGTTGCCGTGTTCTCGTACGAGCCCAAGCCCGAGCCAACAAGCAACGCCGGCTCGCTCTCCGCCGCCGGCAAACGCTTCGGCATCGTCGTGGCGCGCTTCAACGCCTTCATCACTGAGCGCCTGCTCGCGGGCGCGCTCGACGCTCTGCGCCGCTCCGGCGCGAAAAAAGGCGACCTCGAAGTCGTGCACGTCCCCGGCAGCTTCGAAATTCCGATTGCCGCCCGCAAGCTCGCGGCCTCGCGCCGCTTCAACGCCATCATCTGCCTTGGGTGCCTGCTCCGCGGCGACACCGCGCACTACGACGTGATCGCCAACGAGTGCGCCCGCGGCATCGGCCAGTCGGCCCAGGAAACCGGCGTGCCCCATGCTTTCGGCGTCCTCACCTGCGACACGCTCGAGCAGGCCATCGACCGCGCCGGCCTCAAGGGCGGCAACAAGGGATTCGAGGCGGCGCTCTCGGCGGTGGAGATGGCGAATCTGAAAGACATTGTCGGCCCTCGGCAGTCGGCTCTCGGCAAAGCGGCCAAACGCAGACACCGTCGCCATTGAGTTGCTTCTTTGGCTTAGCCTTTAACCGACGACCGACGACCGACGACCAAATCCCTCGTCGCCAATCACTGTTACTATCGAAAGCATGGGCACCCGCCGCAAATCCCGCGAGCTCGCGCTGCAGATGCTTTTTCAGGCCGACATGGCGAAGCAGTCGCCCGATCAGGTCCGCAAGACCTTCTGGGCCGAGCGCGCCGACATCACCGACGAGGTCCGCGGCTTCACCGAATCCATTTTTGGGGCGGGCACCGGGCGCGCTGCGGAAATCGATCAGCTCATCGAGCAGCACGCCGAAAACTGGCGGGTGGACCGCATGTCCGCCGTGGACCGCAACATTCTTCGCGCCGGCGTAGCCGAAATGCTCGCTTATCCCGAGACGGCTGCCGCGATCATCATCAATGAGGCGCTGGAAATCGCCCGCCGCTTTTCCGCACCCGAGTCGGTGCAGTTCATCAACGGCGTGCTCGACAGCGTAGCGCGCGAACTCAAGCGCGTCCCGCAGACGTAAGCGCCATTCACCCCGGAGTACCGAGCACGCCGAGCGAACCATTCCTGGCGGAAGTCATCCTCAGGCCGAGCTTTTGCCGCCTCTGCGTCTTTGCGTTGAAGAGGATTTTACTTCGGGCGCACGGCCACCAAATCGGGCACAAATCCCACCGAGATCTGCTGCGCGTCGGTGTTGGCGCCGAGGTCGATGCGATGCACGTTGCTGTCGCTGGCGCCGACGTACATCTGCGAGCCGTCCACTAGCAGGCCGCCGGTCAACGGCGTCGCGCCGTTGGCGAGAGGAATCGTGGACGTTGTCTTGTCCGCCGACTTGTAAACGAGAATGCTTGGCTTGTTCGACAGCACGAAGGCGCGCGAGCTGTCGAGCGTGGTCAGGATTTGCGTCGCGTTGAAGCCGCCCTGTCCGAAGTCGCGCGAGACGAGGGCCTCGTTCAGGTTGGGAAAACACTGCTGGCCGCTGGTGGAAGCGGTGATGGCCGGCGTAATCACGTCAATCCCGGGGCTGTCGACGGCGAGCATCTGGGTTGCGTTCGGCAGCGACGCCATCAGCGTCGCCGTACCCGGCGTGGCCAGCGTGTCGCGCTGGCTGTTGTCGCAGTTGGCGCGCACCGTGATCGCCGACGCCGATCCGCCCGCCACGTATGCGAACGATCCCTGGTCGAGGAACGCCACGCTCCGCGGCGCCACCGGCAGCGGCGGCACGTTGCTGAGCACCAGTTGCGGCGAGTACACAAACAGCGTGTTGCCCGCTGCGATGAATGCCTTGAAGCTGTCAGGCGAAAAGTCCGCCGAGATCGCGTTGCCGATGATGAACGTCTCCACCAGGTTCGAGCCGGTGTCGAACACGCGCACGCGCCCGCCGGCCACGTCAGAGACGATTACCTTCACTCCGTCGGGCGAAATCGCCAGGACCTTGCCCGGCACTTGCGGCACCTGCGATACGCCGTTGGTCGTCAGGTCAACCGTCATCAACCCCGCGGCGCTGCCCAGGAAGGCGCGATTGCCCGCCGGGTTGATCAGCAGCGAATTGGGAGCCGAGGGAAGAGTGATTGCCGTGCCGGCCGTGTTCGTGCTGGTATCGATCGGCACCATCGATGTGCCCGCGCTGCTGGCCGCCAGCACCGTCGTCGAGTTCGCCGTGCCGGTTACGGTGATCGTGATCGGATTGCCGTACACCGCCCGCCCGAGGTTCGAGTTGCAGCTTGGCGGCGTGCACGATGCGATCACCGTCGCCGTGCCCGGCGCGATACCGCTGATCAACCCGCCCGCCACCACCGTCGCAACCGCCGGGGCCGAGGAATTGTAGGTAAGCGAGGCCGAAGGAATGGTCACGCCTGCGCTGTCGGTCACGTCGGAAGCCAGCTGTGCCGTGGCGGCCGCCGCCAGCGTCACGGTTGTGTCCGTTCCGTTCTGCACATGCGTCGAGATGGCCTGCACCGCGCAGGTGTCGAAGTTCACCGGCGCGCTGTTGACCGTACCCACGCTGGCAAAAATGCCGGCGCGTCCCGGCGCCGCCGCCGTCGCCAGTCCGGTCGTCGCGTTCACCGTCACCACCGTCTGGTTCGTGGTCTGCCAGAAGAATGAGCCGACGCTGGACGTGATGTCCTGGCCGTTGGCGAAAGCTTGCGCCGTGAACTGCTGGGTCTGCGCGTTCGACAGGCAGCCGCTCAGGTTCGCCGGACTCACCGTAATGTTGTCCACGCGGTCGTGAACGAATACCGTCACCGGCGGACTGGTCAGCGACCCCGCCTTCGCCGTCACCTGTGCCTGTCCCGCGGGCCCCGGCGTACATACCACCGGAGTGGTCAGCGAGTCCCACGTCCCGCCGCAAACCAACCCGCTGTTCGCGATGCTCACCACGGCTGTGTTGCTCGACGTGAAAGTAATCGTCTGGTTCGCGACCACGTTGTTGTTGATGTCCTGGACCTGGGCCGTGAGGCTGGTGACGCCTCCCTTATTGATAGATACCGTGGCCGGTGTGAGTGTCACGTGGTTGGGGAAGCCTGGCTTCTGACTGTTATCGGTGGTGCTGCTGCTCCCGCCGCCGCAGGCTGTCCACAGGCAAAGCAGCGCCATGCCGGCGGCCAGGGCCGGCGCGCGGCGAACTCGTTCCCCGAAACCCGTCATCGCTCCTCCCCGTCCGGCCGTTTGGGACACAGACGGTTCCGCCCGCCTACAAACCTCACCCGCGCCGAAGACGCGGGTGTCTATGGAACGCAGGCACATTGGAAACTTTCAGTGTAGTTTCTGCGCCATTTTTCGGCAAGGCGGCCCCGTGTCTCGAATCCGCCGGGTGGATGGGCGGCCCGCTCAAGCCTTCCTCCGGCTTGCGCGGGGATTTCTGCTCGCCGTCCGAAGCTTGTTGCGACCACGATCAACTCACGTGCGGTACAATGCCCGGCTTTTCGGAGAACCCCAAAATGTCCTTCGCGTCCCGCCGCCCGGCGCGCGTCACCAGCCTCCTGCTGATTGCCTCGCTGTTTGTTCCTGCAGCAGCGGCGCAGAACGTTCCGCCGCCGCCCTCGCAGTTCCTCAAGTTCGAAGTCGGCGCCGACCGCCAGCTGGCCGACTACAAGCAGATCGTCAGCTACTTCAAGGCGCTGGCCGCGGCGTCGAAGCGCGTGGAAATCGAGAACCTAGGCCCGACCACGCTCGGCAACGACCTGATCATCGCCGTGATCTCGTCGGAAGAGAACCTGAAGAACAAGAAGCGCTACCAGGAAATCGCCCGCCAGCTCGCCGACCCGCGCGGCAAGTCCAAAGAGCAGATCGAAGCGCTGGTGCACGAAGGCAAGGCCATCGTGCTGGTCACGTGCAACATCCACGCCACCGAAATCGGCGCCAGCCAGATGGCCATGGAGTGGGCCTACGCGCTCGCCACCGCACAGGACGCCGCCACGAAGTCGCGCCTCGACAACGTCATCCTGCTGCTCATGCCGTCGATCAATCCCGACGGGCAGATCATGGTCACCGACTGGTACCGCAAGTACGTGGGCACGCGCTTCGAGGGCGGACCCATGCCGTACCTCTACCACCACTACGTTGGGCACGACAACAATCGCGACTGGTACATGCTCACGCAGAAAGAGACCAAGGCGATCAACCACGCCGTGTACCACGAGTGGTATCCGAGCATCTGGCTCGATGAGCACCAGATGGGCGAGACCGGCCCGCGCATCTTCGTCCCGCCTTACGCCGAGCCGTATTCGCCCTCGATCAACCCGCTCATCTTCCGCGGCGTGAACCTGATTGGCACCACCATGGCTTTTCGCCTCGAAGAGCAGCACAAGTCCGGCGTGATCCACAGCTTCGATTTCGACGCCTATTGGCCCGGCGGCACCCGCAACACCGGCTGGTGGAAGAACATTTTCGGCCTGCTGACCGAGACCGCCTCCGCTCGCATCGCCACGCCCGTCAACATCCCCGCCACCGAGCTCGCCGGCGGCCCCAAAGGCCTGGTGGAGTACGGCCCGCAGGTCAGCTTCCCCAATCCCTGGCCTGGCGGACGCTGGCGCCTGCGCGACGTGATGGACTATGAGCGGGTGATCAGTGACGCGCTGCTGGAGCGCGCCGCCGCGAACCGCGAAGACTACCTGCGCGGCGTGGCCAGCATGGCGCAGGATGCGATCGCGGCGGCTGCATCTCCGTCCGATCATTTTGAAATATCAGCGGCTTCACCGGATCCGGTTGTCGCCGCCAAACTGGCGCACTTGATGAGCGACCACGGCGTGGAGGTGTTCGTAGACGAGCGGGGAGATTACGTCATTCCGGCAGGGCAGCCCTACGGCAAGTTTGTGAGTGAGATGCTGGGCGTCCAGCGATACCCAAAAACCAAGCTCGTGCCCGGGTCAAACTTCATTCCGCCGTACGACATGACGGCCTGGTCGCTGCCGCTGTTGATGGGTGTGCCCGTCGCCCGGAACAGCGCGCCCGTTTCGAAGATGCGCCCGCTCACAGAGAAGGACTGGCCGCAGGGCGAAGCTGTGGGCAAGGGCGCATTCAAGCTGCTCAAACCCGAAGCGAACGAGGCCGCGATCGTGCTGAATGAGCTCGCCGCCAAGCCGAATACGAACATCAGCATTGCGCGAGAAACGTTCAAGATTGGCCCTCAGTCATTCGCCGCCGGAACCGCGATCGTCCAGGGCGGCGAAGACGTTGCCGAGCTGGCCATAAAACACCACCTCGACATCTTCGCCACGCCAGAAGCCCCCAAGGTCCCCACCGCCAAGCTCCGCGCCGTCCGCACCGCCATCTATCAGCCCACCGTTCCCGGCGGCAACATCGATGAAGGATGGACGCGCTGGGTGCTCGAGCAGTACGGCTTCGCGCCCAAGCCCATCGACAGCAAGACGGTCCGCGCCGGCAACCTCAACGCCGCCTTCGATGCTATCGTCTTCCCGTCACTCTCGCGCGACATGATGTTCAACGGCCCGCGTCCGCCACAACCTGGCGCGGCGCGCCCGGCTGCCGCAGCCGACAGCGAAGGCGGCCCGCGCTATCGCCCCGACCTCCCGCCTGACTTCCAGGACGGACTCGGCCGCGAAGGCGTCGCCGCGCTCAAGGACTTTGTCGCCAAGGGCGGCACCATCATTACTCTTGCCGCCGCCGGCGACCTGATCATTGACGACTTCAACCTTCCCGTCCGCAACTCGCTCGCCCGCGTCCGCAGCGAAGAGTTCCTCGCCCCCGGCTCGCTGCTTAACATCGAACTCGACCCGTCGCACCCGGTCGCCTACGGCATGCCGCATACCGCCGCCGCTTTCGTCGACTCCGGCATTGCCTACCAGACCTCGCTCCCCATGGCCGACACCGAGCGCTCCGTCGTGGCGTGGTACCCCAAGGATGCCGAAGACATCCTCGCCTCCGGCTGGATTCGCGGCGCCGAGCGCCTGGAGCGCAAGGCCGCCGTCGTCGCCTTCCAGCAGGGCAAGGGCAAGGTGGTCATGATCGGCTTCCGCGCCCAGCACCGCGGCCAGACCGAGGGCACGTTCAAGCTGCTGTTCAACGCCATCCGGTGGGCGGGACTGGCCGAGTGAGAGCGGACCTTTATCTCTCGCTGTTGGCCGGCAATGGCTGCTGATTCCAATTGACACTTCGCAAAATGTGTCCCCGCGCCCGACGTTGTCCGTTCCGATGAGCAAAACGGGCATTACATTTCTTTGCTGGAAGCGGTTGAGGGTTTGAACGGAAAACGAGAACTGAACAAGGACCACATCAAGCGCCTGAGCGAACGTTTCCGCGTTTCGCCGGCTTTATTCTTTTAGCGCAGCGGCACTTGCGGCGCTGAGGCTGCACGGGCCGAGCCCTGGGTGCCCTCCGCGATTGACGTAACCCTCTTACCGTTGCTATATTAGACAGGTTCTGCGAGTTAGCTTGGGCTTACCAGTGTGGTCTGCGGTTAAGCTGTAGTCGAGTTACCCGCCCGTAAAGGCGTCCTCGCTGAAACGCGCCTGCGCTGCCGCCGGTCTTCGGGGGATATGCAGGCCGAGGCCAACGAAACGGAGCGCGTCCGCAAGGCTTGGCGCCACCGTCGAAGGCCCATCAAGGAATCGTGAATCTCTCCGGACGTGTGTCCTGCGTTCGAAGATGCATGGCCAGTCAATCGCCGGCCAGGCCCGCATGCGGGATAAGGGCGTGACAGACGCCGCGCAGCAATGCGCAGGCTGTCAGGACGTTTGCGTGATGTCCGCGCCGGCGTCGTGGCTGAGAACTGAGAATCGAGAACTGAGAACTCAGAATGCCGACATTTAACCAACTCGTTCGCCTGGGCCGCACCCGGCCGAAGTACAAGACGGCCTCGCCGGCCCTGCAGCAGAGCCCGCAGAAGCGCGGCGTTTGCACCCGCGTTTACACGCAGACGCCCAAGAAGCCGAACTCGGCGCTGCGCAAAGTTGCCCGCGTGCGCCTGACCAACGGGATCGAGGTCACCACCTACATCCCGGGCGTCGGCCACAACCTGCAGGAGCACTCGATCGTGCTCATCCGCGGCGGCCGCGTAAAGGACCTGCCCGGCGTTCGCTACCACGTGGTGCGCGGCACGCTCGACGCGGTCGGCGTCGCCGGCCGCAAGCAGTCGCGCTCGAAATACGGCGCCAAGCGCCAGAAATGACCGTTCCTGTTCCCAGCTTTGACTGAGAACTGAGAACCGAGAACTGAGAACTTTTGTATGCCTCGAAAAGGTCACATCGCGAAGAAGGAAGTCGCTCCTGACCCGGTCTACGACTCGCCGCTGGCGAACAAGTTCATCAGCTGCATGATGTGGGACGGCAAGAAGAGCACCGCGCAGGCCATCTTCTACGGCGCCATGAAGGAGCTGGAGAAGAAGGGCGGCGACGAAGCGCTGAAGCTGTTCAAGAAGGCGGTCGAGAACGCCAAGCCGCTGCTTGAGGTCAAGACGCGGCGCGTGGGCGGCGCCAACTACCAGGTGCCCGTCGAGGTCAATCCCGACCGGCGCACCTCGCTGGCCATCCGCTGGCTCATCAGCTACAGCCGCGCGCGGACCGAGAAGGGCATGCAGGACAAGCTCGCCAACGAGCTGCTCGACGCGGCCAACAACCGCGGCTCGGCGATCAAGAAGAAGGAAGACGTACACAGAATGGCGGAAGCGAACAAAGCGTTCGCGCATTACCGCTGGTAAGAACCAGCGGGGCTCTAGCTTTTGGCCAGGAACCAAGAGCCAGGAGCGAATTCGGTAACACACAGGGAAAAGAGAAACACGTGGCCAGGCAAGTCCCATTAGAGCGTTGTCGCAACATCGGCATCATGGCGCACATCGATGCCGGCAAGACAACCACGACGGAACGCATCCTGTTCTATACCGGCCGGCTGCACCGGCTGGGAGAGGTCCATGAAGGCACCGCCACCATGGACTGGATGGAGCAGGAGCAGGAGCGCGGCATCACCATTACGTCTGCCGCGACGACCTGCACGTGGCGCGACATCCGCATCAACATCATCGATACGCCCGGCCACGTGGACTTCACCGCCGAGGTGGAGCGGTCGCTCCGCGTGCTCGACGGCGCCTGCGCCGTGTTCGACGCCGTGCACGGCGTTGAGCCGCAATCGGAAACGGTTTGGCGCCAGGCCGACAAGTACGGCGTGCCGCGAATTTGCTTCATTAACAAGATGGACAAAATGGGTGCTGATTTCGAGCACGCCGTCGACACCATCCGCAAGCGCCTCAACGCCCGCCCCGTCGCCATCCAGATCCCCATCGGCCAGGAAGCTGCCTTCAAAGGCGTCGTCGATCTGATCCAGATGAAAGCCATCATCTGGAACGACGAGACACTCGGCGCCGAGTACGAAGTCCAGGAAATTCCCGAGAACCTGCGCAAGAAGGCGGAAGCCTTCCACGCTCAGCTGGTGGAAACTGTCGCCGAAAACGACGACGAGCTTCTGCACAAATTCCTCGAGGGCGAAACCATTACGCCTGAGGAACTCAAGAAGGGCCTGCGCGCCGCCACCATCGCTCTGAAGCTGTTCCCGGTGATCTGTGGCACGGCGTTCAAGAACAAAGGCGTTCAGCCGCTGCTCGACTCGGTGGTTGACTACCTGCCTTCGCCGGTCGACATTCCGCCGGTTACCGGCGCCGACCTGAACCACCCCGAGAAGGAAGTGGTTCGCAAAGCCGACGATAAGGAACCCTTCTCGGCGCTGGCGTTCAAGATCATGACCGACCCGTTCGTCGGCCAGCTCACGTTCATCCGCATCTACTCAGGCCAGCTCAAGAGCGGCGACGCCGTGCTCAACGCGCGCACCGGCAAGACCGAGCGCATCGGCCGCCTGCTCAAGATGCACGCCAACAAGCGCGAAGAGATCAGCGAGATTTACGCTGGCGACATCTGCGCGGCCGTCGGCATGAAGAACGTCACCACCGGCGACACCATCAGCGATCCGAATCATCCAGTGGTGCTCGAATCCATCGAGTTCCCCGAGCCGGTCATCGCCGTCGCGGTCGAGCCCAAGACCAAGTCCGACCAGGAAAAGATGGGCGTGGCGCTGTCGAAGCTGGCGCAGGAAGACCCGACCTTCAAGGTCCACACCGACCCGGAGAGCGGCCAGACCATCATCAGCGGCATGGGCGAGCTGCACCTGGAGATCATCATCGACCGCATGATGCGCGAGTTTTCGGTCGAGGCCAACGTCGGCAAGCCGCAGGTCGCGTATCGCGAAACCATCCGCCGGCCGTCGCAGGCTGAAGGCAAGTTCATCCGCCAGACGGGCGGACGCGGCCAGTACGGTCACGTCAAGATCAAGCTCGAGCCCAACCCCGGCAAGGGCTACGAGTTCGAGAACGCTATCGTCGGCGGCACCGTGCCCAAGGAGTACATCAAGCCGGTGGACCAGGGCATGCAGGAAGCCATGGAGGGCGGCGTGCTCGCCGGCTACCCCATGGTCGACATCAAGGCGATCCTGTACGACGGCAGCTACCACGAGGTGGACTCGAACGAAATGGCCTTCAAGATCGCCGGCTCCATGGCGTTCAAAGAGGCCGCGCGCAAGGCCACCCCGGTGCTGCTCGAGCCGGTGATGCACGTGGAAGTCGTCGTGCCCGAGGACTTCATGGGCACCATCATCGGCGACCTGAATTCGCGCCGCGGACACATCGAGGGTATGGAGCACCGCGCCGGTTCCCAGGTGATCAAGGCGATCGTGCCGCTGGCGGAAATGTTCGGCTACGCCACCCACATGCGCTCCACCACCCAGGGCCGCGCCACCTACTCAATGCACTTCGCGCGTTATGAGGAGGTACCCAGGGCGGTTTCGGAAGAGATCATTGCCCGGGTGCAGGGAAAAAGCGCGGCTAGCAGGTAGTTCGCGCTTTGCCGTCGTACGGGAGTTTTGGGTTTGTAAAGGACGCGAAGCCGGGTTTGATCGCGTCTTCGGTGTAGCGGGGTTGTGGAGCAAGTTCCTGGAATCGGTGGATGGCTATCTGGGAACGAAGCTCCGTTGTGAATCGCAACGCGAACGCCGGTTTTGAGTAACCGATTTCTGGAGTTCGCATATCGAGTTTGAGCTATTTCGCCGTTCGGCTGCAGAGAAGTTGGCACGGTTCAGCCAGTTGATTCACGCAGCCGAGCTGTACGAACGCGAAACTGTGCTGGGCGCGTACTACGTGTCCGGCGAGGGCAGCGACGGAGACGATCTGGTTTCGTCGGGGATTTGAAAGCTAGCAGGCAGAGCTAGGAGCTAAGAGCTGAGTTATGGCCAAAGAAAAATTTGATCGCAGCAAGCCGCACGTGAACGTGGGGACGATCGGGCACATCGACCACGGCAAGACGACGCTCACGGCGGCGATCACCAAGGTGCTGTCGAAGCACAACCCGAAGATCCAGTTCCGGTCG